>NZ_VHOP01000110.1:0-1321 GCF_008704325.1 Acetobacter sp. DmW_125128
GATCTGGCTGCTGTCATGAACACCACGGTACCAGATGCTGCCAAGACGCTGGCAGCAGCACTGGAAGATCCGGCCAAGGAAGCACAGGCACTGGCAGATCAGCATTTGCCCGGCTTCAACGCTGGGCTGGTGCTGAGCGTGCAGCATATGGTGCAGATGGGCCAGCAGGCTGATGCCGTTTCTCTGGTGATCCAGAAGCTGGAAAGTGCCATTCATGGAGCTGCTGATCAGGGCCTGACACCGTTCCAGACTGCATGGCGCAAGCTCAGCGATGAAATGGGCGGTGCATCCAGCATTATCGCGTCTGAATCCCGTAGCATTGGAGATCTGTTTGTCTCCATGGCAACAGAGGGCATCAACGCTGCGGATGATCTGGTCAAGCATCTGAAAAAACTGCCTGATGAAATCAGTAGCATCTGGAGTAGCATCAAATCTGGATCATCTAGCGGCTTTAGCTGGCTGGAAGGCAAGATCGAAAGCCTGATGCCCGAAAGCCTGCGAAAGCTCATGGCACAGGGCAACACGGCAGATCCTACGTTCTCCATGCCCAGCAATCCGGCAACATCTGCCACGCATGTGCAGGCAGATGGCGGCATCAAGTCCGTGCAGAGCATGATTGACCAGGTGGCGCAGGAACAGCACCTGAATGGTGATATCACCAGTCTGATGCACGCCATAGCACCTGCGGAAAGCAGCACGGGCCAATACCTGAAAGGTCAGTTGGTGCGCTCCAGTGCCGGTGCCATTGGCGCCATGCAAGTGAAGCAAGACAACGCGGCCGGAAATGATCTGACAGATCTGCACGGAAATGTTTCTGCCAGTGCTCAGCTGCTGGAGCACCTATACACCAAATATGATGGTGATCAGACACTGGTTGCCATGGCCTATAACTGGGGAGAATCTAACCTAGACCGCTATTTGAAAAGCGATGGTGATCCTAGCCGCATTCCTGCGGAAACCATGGATTATCTGGCAAAAACTACAGAGGGCGTGCCTTATGGCGCTGTCACATCTGCAAACATGCAGAAATCTGTGGATAGCGTGGTTTCGCAGGGTGATACTGGAGTAAATGGCCAGCGTGATGATCTCACGCGCTCTCTGGTAAAGCAGGAAGGTGCTCTGGATACTGTCAATAAGCAGTATCAGGCTGGCATTATTTCCCAGAAAGAGTGGTCTGATCAAACAAAGGTTATTCATGATCAGATAGACGCTACCAGCGCCTCTCTCGCCAATCTGCGTGATCCCTTGCAGGAAGTGGATCATTCGCAAACGCTAGCCGCACAAAGCGCATCTGCCTTAACGGGCTATGACCGGCAGATGG
>NZ_VHOP01000111.1:0-4591 GCF_008704325.1 Acetobacter sp. DmW_125128
GGGGGGGGGGGGCGACACAAGCTATGTCGTAGGGTGGCGACATTTTCGTGTCGCGTTTTTGGACATGAAACGCAAACATTTGACATGCCCGTGTCTAATATTGCGACACAAAAATGTTGCCACCCTACGACATTCATGTCAGAAAATACGACATGAATGTCGTAGGGTACTGCAATGCCACAACCTCCAAAGCCTCCCTTTGAAATTACGACCGCCCCGAAAGGATCATGGGTTCAGACTGAACGTGCTGCCCATGAGGCTTGGGCGCGCCTCATAGCCTCCCACCCCAAAGCGGCGGCACTGATGCATGTCATCGTTGGCAACATGGGGAACCACAACGCACTGGTAGCCTCGCAAAAGACTTTGGCAAAAACCATGGGCTGCACGGTCAGAACAGTGCAGCGGGCCATAGAGGTGTTGCGTGATGGTCAATGGCTGGAAGTCCGGCAGGTAGGCGCTGCCGGGACTACCAACGCATACGTGGTCAATGACCGAGTGGCGTGGAGCGGCCCGCGTGACGGAATCCGTTACAGCCTATTCTCTGCCTCCGTCTTGATCTCCGATGAAGAGCAGCCAGACCGCGCAGAACTGGCTGACCAAGAGCCTCTTAGAGGCATCCCGGCCCTCTATCCCGGCGAGCGTCAGCTTCCCATTGGCCCCGGTATGCCGCCGCCCTCTCAACCGTCCATTGACGGCCTAGAGCCTGACTTGCCAGCCCGCCAGACAGACCTTGAGGAGTTCACTGGATGAAGCCTTCGCCCAACTGGAGGCGGCATTTCAAGGGATACCCACCGGCACACGCAGCAGGCTGATTTCTGATTTTAAGGATTTAATCAGGCATCGCTTCAATGCCGATTTCCCCAGTAAAACAGACCTCCTAGATAGATCAAGAAGGGGGAAAGCCAAAAATCCGTAGAAATCCGCCATTCTCAAAAACAAAAGTGGTCAAAATTGTCCACTTTGGTAGACTTGCAGAAGTCCACTTAACTGGTCATACTAATGACCGGTTTTGGTATCAAAAGTGATACCTTTCATCATGAGGCGTTCACGAATGGCGACACTTTTCAGTGGTCAGCGGCGGTTACTCGATGCCGAGACGGGTGAAATCATCGACGCACAAGTTGTAACCAAAACCGTTGGTGACGCTGGTTTCCATAAAATTTGTCTGGCCGAAATCCTCGAACTGGTGGACGAGGTTGGTAATGCCAAAATGAAAATACTGATGTGGTTGCTATCAAAGGCCGACCATCAAAATCAGGTTGTAGCAACACACCAAGAAATAGCTGACGCGACAGATACCAGTCCGAAAACTGTACAACGTCTTATGCGTTCTTTGAAAAATGCCATGGTTATTGTCGAAGTGCGTCGCACACACTGGCGCCTCAACCCTGACGTGATCTTCAAAGGCGACCACCGCCAACGCATGAATGTGCTGGTCAAATACCGCACTGAATCCGCACAGGCCGATATGTTCGACCTTGAGGCCAAACGGGCCGCGAAAAAGGACGCCGCATGATGAGCGCAAACCCGATCATCCAGCATGACGAGGAGGAAACAGCCGCCTTTCTGGCGGCTGTTCAAGAAGGCATTGCCGATGCCGATGCAGGCCGCACAGTTCCATATTCCGCCGTGCGGGAATGGCTTCTGTCGTGGGGAACTGAACACGAAAAACCGGCACCCCACTGCAAATGAGCACGGTTTTTTCTATCCAGTTCACTCGTAGATCACTCAACGACATTCAGCGCATCAAGCAGCATATCGGCGAAGAAAATCCCGCAGCCGCAAGCCGGGTTGCCATTCAGATCGTCGCCACATGCGACCGTCTCGAATACCTGCCAGAGCGCGGCAGACCCGGCATTACGCCCGGTACGCGAGAGCTTGTGTCCTGTTGGCCGTATGTGATCGTCTATCGCATTATCGGCTCAACGGTCGAAATCCTGAACATCTGGCACAGTTCTCAAGACCGATAGTTCAGACGAACTTTGAGGAGTTCACTGGATGACCGACCAGACAGAACCCGCCCCCCTGATAAGGGTCGCCCCGCTGGACGAAGCCTTCGCCCAACTGGAGGCGGCATTTCAAGGGATACCCTCACCAAAGAGCCACAGCTTCATCAGTCAGGAACTCGCGGACAAGGTGCTGACACCTTCACGGCGGAACGTCATTGAAGTGCTGACTAACAGGGGCGGCTTAAGCCTCGCAGAAATCGCCACGGCAACCGGCCAGGCCATTGATAGCGTGCGGGCTGATGTCCATGCGCTCTGCCTAGTGGGCCTGCTCTGTCAGCCAGATGCAGATCACGCGGCCTTTTCCTAACCGAGCGCCTTCGGATGCAAAGAGTTAGGGGGGGCGATTCAGCACGGTATTTCCGATTGCCCCGCACCCGAAGGCGCGGGGCTGGAGGCATCGTTACAACCTCGTAGCTCACCACAAGCTAACAACACACACGAGAACAAAACACAGCATGTCGCAGGCGGGACTGTACGCCTCCCCGACCTTCCTGCACAGAGAAAACAACACACCAAGGGGTGCAGGGTGTCCCTGCCACACTCCTAAGGCGGAGCCGGTTTGCCTGAAAGGCAATAGGGGTTAGTGTGTTTATCCCTAAAAGGGGTAATTAAACGCAGAAAACGCTTTTTAAGCGCACAAAAACACATAAAAGCGCATCATATGGTAACAGGGGGTAGGGGGCGCTATCAAAGCCCCGAAATGCTGCCCCAATCCTCACATCCCCGGCCCATAATTCCACCCACTGTCGTTCCGTTCCTCAGCGACTTCTTCCGCCGTCACCTCCCACCCCCGAACGGCCCGAGAAATAGCAGCAATGAAGGGGGCAACTATCGCCCGGAAGGGTTCCAAAATCGCAGAAAGCACACCACGCCTCTGCTCGGTGAGCCGACTGGAATAATGGATTTTCCACCCTGTTTCCGGCGCTTCCTCTGCCCCGATGACTTCCCGATGATAGAACGCTTCGGCCCCTGTCTGCATCGCCTTGATTGTGGCGTCATGGGCGGCTTTCTTGGCTTCTCTGGCTTGTGTTTGCAGGGTTGTGGTTGCCCGCAGGATTTCCCACACAGCCGGAGAAAAACTCCTTTTCGCCTCTACCAGTTCGGCTCTTCGTTCTTCCGACAAAGACATCCTCATTAGAGATTGAATTTGCCCATCATCCATAAGCTTAAAGCGAACGTTATCTCTTGCTACCTCATCGATAAAATCGGCAGTTTTTCGCTCTTTTTCGGCAATTTCATGCTCGCGCTGGTCTAGTTCGGCCTTCAAGCGGTCTAGTTTCTCGTACTCTTCCCGCACCAAGTCAGCATGAACATGCTGGCGCATGGTCTCCCGTTTCGGTTTTCCTCGCCTTAGGCGGCGGTCTATGCGCTGACTGGCCCAATCCCCCCATGAATCCTGAATAGCGCTGTACGAGCGTTTGTTGCCGTTCTTGGCTGCCACGGCTTCCAGTCCGGATTTGACCGAGATCGTCAGCTTCGGTTTCCGGCCCCGGCCACCCGCCTGCATGGCGGTCGGGCACACGAACAGATCCACCACTCCGGCCCCAGATTCGTCCACGTCCAGACGGGCAGCAACAAGGGATTCCTCTCCGAACTCAGCCTGCGCCCATGCCTGCGCCTGCACGAACAGCGCCCGCACCTTGGGATTGTTCGGGTCTCTGGGGTCTCCAGTTTCGGCCAGAACTTCAGGAGAGATTACCGCGATCATGTGAGCCATAATCGCCGCGCCCTTTCCTTCAGCCGCTCCTGTAGCCTTTCTGAAGCCCCTGTAAGCCGCCTCAAGCGCCAACGGGTCGTCTGGGCTGTATTGGGACGCAGCGAGGTTCAGGGACGATCTGGAGGCATCCACGCGCTTACTGCTGGCCTCATCGAGCCGCCGACCGTGCGCCTCTGCGGCCCGAATGGTGGACATGCTTTTGATCTTCTGAACACGGATTGCGGCGAGTGCTTTCATGAATTACCCCTTTTAGGGATAACACACTAACCCCTATTGCCTTTCAGGCAAACCGGCTCCGCCTTAGGAGTGTGGCAGGGACACCCTGCACCCCTTCCTTGAGCAAATCCTCTCTTACCCGGTTCTTCTGGCCGATCAGATTTGGAGCGAGCGCAGAGCGGGAGCGCCGTAGGCCGCCGATAGGCGTCCAGATGGGCCGTGATATTGCGTTTTTTCGCGCTCGCGCATGGTACTTCCCCGTGCGACTTCCAGCCGGTGGGTATGTGCACCGCCCTTCGGGCCGCGTTACGCCCGTGGATAGGGCATGGACAGCCCGTGGAAAACGCTGCCGCGTTTCCCACCGCCTGCCCACACCACTACCCACTGGCTCCACGCTCGGCACACATACCCACCGGCACACACAACAGGCTGATTTCTGATTTTAAGGATTTGTTAAGGTTTCGTTCTAGGCGAACAAATCCTTAATTTTGCCGGCCAGATTTTTGGCTCCGAAAGATCATAGAAGGAGAGCAAAAAAAAATCTTTGTTTTTCAATAACTTATGGGGGGGGGGGGCGACACAAGCTATGTCGTAGGGTGGCGACATTTTCGTGTCGCGTTTTTGGACATGAAACGCAAACATTTGACAT
>NZ_VHOP01000112.1:0-807 GCF_008704325.1 Acetobacter sp. DmW_125128
TTTGGGGGATCTCCTGAGCAGCCATCACATGGGACTGCTGTCTATAACAATCCGGGACACCGGATATTATGTTTTGGATAATGAAACGTCAAAAGTTGGAACGCGTTCTGCATAATAAATGACTTACTTCTACCTTGTATTTAATAAAGTACAAGGGAGAAGTAATCTATGAATATATCTATTAATGTTGAGATATATTTTATGATTGAAGCATCAGAAAATTTTAGGGTGAGTACATATCAAGATACCAAATCTCCTTACATCAACCCTTCTGCTTTCCCAGTTTTACATGGGCCTGATGGAATTTTGTTTGATTTCAATCAGGGTGCCCGTATTGTTCTGCCTGCACGTACAGAAGGAAAATGGCGGATTACATGACGCGATCTGGATACAGGGAATATTCTGTTCCAGAATGAAAATACGGGCGCTACCGTACATTCTTCCAAACGCTTTTACGTTTGCTTTGATATTATTGTTGAAGATATTTTACCTCAAAAAGAAGTTCGCATTGTTTTCCAACATGAATTGAATTTGAAAAACAAAAAAGTTGTCATTCAATTTCCTGTCGGTACTTTGGGCGATACGCTTGCATGGTTTTCCTACGCAGCACGCTTTGCGCATATCCATCAGGCAAATGTAACCTGCATTCTCTCTGCTTTGATTATTCCTGTGCTGAAAAATGCACATCCAGAATTAACGCTTATGTCCCCAGAAATAGCTTAGGAACAAGACATACTGGCAGACAGTTATGCAATGTACTGCATGGGGTTATTTTTTGATGATAAAGAAAATGTTTTTCAGCCAACC
>NZ_VHOP01000013.1:0-77287 GCF_008704325.1 Acetobacter sp. DmW_125128
AAAACGGGAAAAACAGTCAGCACACGCAGACACAAAGTACAACCCTCACGTGCCACTCTCAGGGCTTAACTGACGACACGCCCTAGGAACTTCCAGCATAGCAGTCTGTATCTTGTCGTGTCATGATCACTTTTGCGTGATTATATGCCTTTGCATGACACCACATGCAAGGCTTGAGATGCATTTACATTCTCAATTTACGCAAGGATAAAGTGATTAAAAATAAAATGTGTTATAACGCCTGAGCATACTCAAACGTTATAACACAACAGTAAAGGGCTAATAAAATCTAATCCAGCAATGCTTTATTATATAATCTCTAGCAGCATTAAATATCTGATTGTGATTTGCGCGAAAACGCCATGAAAAAACATGTAATAACCGCGATAAACCCAACATATATGAAAAATATCGTAAGATTATAATAAATAACCGCTACAAGCGAAATAATGGCACCAAGCAACGCGATAGCTGGCAAAACCGGATACAACGGTGCCCGATAGGGGCGAGACAAAGCAGGTTCTTTCAGGCGCAAACGAAACAAGCTGATCATACTCAGCAGATACATAGTCAAAGCGCCAAACACAGACATCGTAACCAATGTGGCCGTTAAAGACTGCCCATTGATAGAGATAATGTCATCCGAAAAGATAGCTGCAATCCCGATACTGCCACCAGCCAGCGTGGCCGTATAAGGCGTTTTGAAACGTGGATGCAACTTGCCCAACACAGCAGGCAAGAACCCTGCACGCGCCAATGCAAATATCTGCCGACCATACCCCATGATAATACCATGCAAGGAGGCAACCAAACCAAACAGCCCCAGCCACACCAACATGTGCAACCATCCGCTGTTGCTGCCCACAACGGCCTTCATGGCTTGTGGCAAAGGATCATTCAAATTGGCAAGCGTATGCCAATCCCCCACACCACCAGCAAAAAGCATGACACCAAATGCCAATGAAACAAGCGTAAGCACACCTGCAATATAAGCGATGGGAATGGAACGGCGCGGATCTTTTGCTTCTTCTGCTGCCATAGCCACGCCTTCAATGGCCAGAAAAAACCAGATAGCAAATGGAATGGCTGCAAAAATACCGCCCATAGCTGTCCAGCCAAAATGCGGTGCAACGCCCCAGCCATTCTGCAGAAAGTTATGCCATGAAAAGGCTGGTGCCACGACCCCCATAAACACAAGAAGCTCTATAATGGCAGCTATTGTTACAAACAGTTCAAATGTAGCAGCAATATGCACCCCCACAATATTTAGTGTCATGAACACCAAATACGCTCCCAACGCCGCAACTTTAGGGGAAAGGTTTGGAAACTGCACATTCAGGTACGCGCCAATAGCCAACGCAATGGCTGGGGGGGCAAAAATAAATTCAACCAGCGTGGCAAGCCCTGCTAACAAACCACCCCAACGCCCCAATGCACGAAAACTATAAGCAAATGGGCCACCAGCATGCGGGATGGCACAGGTGAGTTCTGTAAAACTGAAGATAAAAGCCGTGTACATAATCGCCACAAAAACTGTGGCTACCAAAAACCCTAAAGTTCCAGCGGTACCCCAGCCATAGCTCCAGCCAAAATACTCCCCGGAAATAACCAGACCAACAGCAATACCCCATAGATGGAACGTGCTTAGAGATTTGTTGAGATGCGTTGAACCCTCACCCATGCTTCAGTACATCCTTTTGTGTCAGAGAATTATCAAGAAATCTTCGGTGTATTTTCGATTATTCCATTCTCTGGGGAAGAATCTTTCAAACCAATTCCTGTTTCTTTCAAACGCATGGCTTCCTGCATCAACCATGTGAGTTTGTCAGCCGCAGCAGACGTAGAAAGGCCATATGTATGAATATTTGAGAGACAGTTTCTGGAAGAATCTGGGCAGCCTACATAAGGCGCATATGTCAGATACACCCCCATACTGTCGGCAACACTTAAGCCGGGGCGCTCCCCAATCATCATGACAACAATTTTTGCGCCCATTGTCTGGGCAATTTCATCACCCAAAGCTACTCTGCTTTGCGTTGCCACAACCAAAGGTGCAATACGCCACCCCAGCAACCGTTTGCACATTGCCCGATACAGCGGCAGGGCTTCTTTCTGTATTGCAATAGAAGACAGTCCATCCGCTGCAACAAAGACAACATCCCAGTCTGCATGAGGCAAAACCTCAAGTGATGCGCCGTTCAGCTTGCGCCCCAGACCTGGACGGCGCAAATAAGTTTGCCGATCTGGTGCTTGGCTGGAAACGCAGATAATTGGCGCATCTCCCATTTCTGCTTGTAAATAGGCAATATCCAAAGGAATATGCACAGCATCCCGAGCCTTGGAATGTGATTCCTGAAACGCCAAAACATCTTTTGTGCATTGTGCATTTCCTGAACGACTCAAGCCAATTCTAGCCCGTGTAAACTGGCGTAAATCTTGCCAGTCATCACGGTTTTCTGGCATGGATGGTCCCGTAGAAAGCAGTTTTTTATCTATCATACTGCACCAACCAACTGCCCAAGGCGGGTTTGCCCCGGCGCCAGTTCCCGCATGCGGTTGTGCTTGCCGTCATACAGTTCCATTTGCTCTAACCATGTCGCAAATTCTGGAGCGGGCTTTAGCCCTAGTAAGTTGCGTAATGTCAGAATGTCATGAAACGAAAGACTCTGATAATTCAGCATCACATCATCAGCGCCTGGCACACCTATCAGAAAGGTAATACCCGCTGCGCCAAGCAGTACCATCAGGTTATCCATATCATCCTGATCCGCTTCAGCATGGTTAGTGTAACAGGCATCACACCCCATTGGCACACCTAACAGCTTGGCACAGAAATGGTCTTCCAAACCGGCACGGATAATCTGCTTACCATCATACAAATATTCAGGGCCAATAAATCCAACAACTGTGTTTACCAGTAAGGGATTATACGCACGCGCAACAGCATAAGCCCGCGCCTCTGCTGTTTGCTGATCCATACCATGATGCGCATTGGCTGAAAGAGCCGCCCCTTGGCCCGTCTCAAAATACATGACATTCTGGCCAACCGTGCCACGTTTAAGCCCTATCGCAGCATCTTGCGCTTCTGCCAGAATAGAAAGGTTAATTCCAAATCCTTCATTGGCCTTTTGTGTACCTGCAATAGATTGAAAAACCAGATCTACTGCTCCGCCCTTATTCATGATTTCCAATGTATTGGTTACATGCGTGAGCACACAGGTCTGTGTCGGAATATCATAGCGCTGGCGCGCATGATCCAACATATCCAGTAAAGCCATGCCATTTGCTACACTATCTGTCGCTGGGTTAATGCCAATAACAGCATCACCCATACCGTACAACAAACCATCTAGTGTTGACGCAGCAATTCCCTTAAGATCATCCGTAGGGTGATTAGGTTGCAAGCGAGAGGACAAACATCCTTCTAAACCAATGGTATTTCTAAAACCCGTGATCACACGAATTTTGCGCGTTACGCTCATTAAATCCTGATTACGCATCAACTTGCTAACTGCCGCAGCCATTTCTGGCGTGATACCCGGTGCAACAGCAGCAAGTGTTGCGGTATCAGCTTCGTGCGAGAGCAGCCAATCCCGAAACTGACCGACTGTCATATGTGCAAGCGGTGCAAAGGCAGCCTTATCATGCGTATCCATAATAAGGCGCGTCACCTCATCTTCCTCATACGGAACGAGCGCAACGTCCAAAAATGTCTGCAATGGTAGATCCGCCAAGGCATAACGTGCAGCTATGCGCTGTACATCCGACTGCGCCGCAACACCGGCCAACTGGTCTCCCGAGCGTTCGGATGATGCAACTGCCAGCAACGTTTTCAGATCATCGAAGCTGTATGTCTCACCTCCCAGAATGCAACGATACACCATTGAAGGAACTCCTTAGCTACACGCGAAAGAGATAGGACTCACTTTCTGCATGCATTAAAATCATATCTACTTCGGAATGATATCATATGGAAATGATTTGCGACTTGACTGCTCGCTACATATTTTTAACATTTCATAACAAAGCAGGCTGCAGATCACACTCTCGCTTTAAACAAAGGATAGCAATGTCTCCCCTGCCCGCCTTTTCTGCCTCTGGTGTTATGGCCGCCGCTGCTTCTGGCGCAGAAGGCTTTATTACAAGCCATGGGGGGGATATCGACCGCATTGCTGGCCGCGCTGGGTTGGCTCCGGGCAAATTAGCCTTGCCCACGGATATGCTAAACCTGAACGCGTATTGCCGCCTGTTTACTGAAGCCGCGAAGGAAACCCAGAACGGTAATCTGGGGCTATGGTTTGGGCAGCAGTTTCAACCACAAACATTGGGGTTAATCGGGTTTGTGGCGCTTCTTTCACCCACGGTAAAAGACGCCATTCATAACCTTGCAACGCATTTCATTTACCATCAAAGCTGCACGCACACACGCCTTGTGCGCCAAGGCAACCTATTGCAGCTTGAATACGCTATTACAGACCCAACCATTACAGAACGACGGCAAGATGCAGAACTTACACTAGGCATGTTTTGCAATGTGCTACGCTATGCTTTAGGGCCTGCGTGGCAACCAGAAGAAGTGCATTTTGCACATGCGCAACCTGAACAGGCGCATGAGCACCAAGATGCCTTTCAGGCTGCTATCTACTTTGACCGCCCAACCAATGCTCTTATTTTCCGTGATGTTGGTTTGGAATGCGCGATGCCAGACGCACAACCGCATACGCTGGAAATTGTAAAAGCGTCTCTTATCTCACTCTCTCGCAACGGATACAGCACACCTCATCCGCACATATCTTTTAAAGAGCATGTTTTGTTAGCACTTGAAGAAATTTTACCAGAAGGCGGCCATCTAACCCAATTATCTGCGCGCTTGAACATGCCGGTTTGGACTTTGCAGAGAAGACTTGCATATCTTGGAATATCTTATTCTGATCTGGTAGAAACCACGCGCTATAAACAGGCATGTGTGTTTCTACAACAACCAGAAAATGATATCAGCCAAATTGCCAGACTACTGGGATATTCAGAAACGAGTGCGTTCAGCAGAGCATTCCGCAAATGGAGCGGTGTTTCCCCACGAACATGGCGCCAGCAATACATGCCAGCGCCATCTTTCATCTAATATCAAAAAAATACTTTATAGATAGATATCTATCTATAAAGGCTGTCAAAAATACCACCGTTTGAGAAATGGTCTTTTTGTAGCTTTGTCCATCCCCCCAGACTAGCGACATCAAATGTTTCGACCTTTGGAAACACCTGCCCATAGTCCGCCAACACTGCCGGATCTACCGGACGAAAATAATGTTTGGCACCAATTTTTTGTCCTTCCGGACTAAACAAAAACTCCAAATATGCTTTGGCAACAGCTTCTGTACCATGTGCCTTCACATTTTTATCCACCAAAGAAACAGGAGGTTCTGCAAGAATAGTTTGTGAGGGTACGACAATATCAAACTGATCTGGCCCGATATCACGTGCTGCCATCAATGCTTCATCTTCCCACGCCAGCAAAACATCACCTAAATGGCGTTGTACGAAACTGTTTGTTGCGCCACGTGCTCCAGTATCCAAAACGGGAACATGCTTGAATAAGCTTTTAAGATAAGTTTTTGCTGCATCTTCTGAACCATTATTCTGATGCAACGCCCATCCCCACGCAGCCAGATAATTCCAACGTGCTCCCCCAGAAGTTTTAGGGTTGGGGGTAATAACCTGCACACCATCACGCACAAGATCTGGCCAATCCTTAATGTTTTTCGGATTTCCCTTGCGCACAAGAAAAACAATTGTGCTGGTATAAGGCGTAGAATTATGCGGCAAACGTGTTTGCCAATCTGTGGCAATCAGGCCTTTTTGTGCAAGTAAATCAATATCATAAGCTAAACCTAATGTGACCACATCTGCTGGCACACCTTCCAGAACAGAACGCGCCTGCGCGCCAGATCCCCCATGTGCTGTTTTTACAGTTACATTATCTTCTGGATGTGTCTGATGCCATGTATTTGCAAAAGCCTTGTCCACTTCAGCATATAATTCACGCGTTGGATCGTAGGATACATTCAGAAGGTTAAAAGAAGCAGCCTGCGCCTGTTTTACATGTACACCCAAGAAGGCACCACCCCCTAAAGCTGCAGCCCCAACAAGCAAGTGACGACGAGAAAAAGAAAAGGTTGTATTTTTCATGATTATGAGACCTTCAAACCAGTTTTTCAGAATGCCGCCTGCACGCGGCCAACAACTGCATTTCCATCGCGCCCAAACAGATTAACGCCACCAGATACGCCCTTGGAGCGTGATACAATAAAGTGTGCGTAATCCAACATCACCTTGATATGCCTATTAGGATACCAGTTAAATCCACCCTGCCAGACTGTTTGCTGGTTTCCGTTAATACCTGCTCCGCCTTGATTTTCCGTACCGTACAAGTCTGTTACACTCCAACGCCCGCTAACTTCCAGCGCGCCCCAATGGCCGGTTGCCGGATCAAAGTCATACGTTACGCCGGGTGTAGTAAATGCTGCCGTTTTCTCACTATAAGATCTTGGTGTTCCCAAAATTGTATAGTTTGCCGCCACATACCAACCATCAAAACCCAAAGACGGTAAATGAACAGTTTGCGCCTGATGGTCACGCTGTACGCCAATATGATAATATTCACCTTTCAGCAAAAAGCGCTTCCAACGCAAAGCCAACTGTGGCCCAGCGGCCCAGATTTGCGCAACATCTGTAAGGGCTCCTGATGTTAGCAAACTGGTTTCCCCCAAAGGCACTTCCATGTTGTCTGACAATTTCAACTGGCGTCCACTACTGTTTTCATTAACCTTGAATACAGAAGTTGCTCCAGCTCCCACATGCACATCTATATCCTTTGAGACATAAGGACGACCCGCTGCACGGATAACTGCGCCTGTCTGACTATCAACAATTGTGGTATCCTTGGAGCGATCCCCAAACTTCTGCCCCGTGAAATAGCCCGAAACAAGCCAGCGTTTTTCGTAATGCTCACCACCAACACTAAAGCGTGCCACACCACCAGCAAGGTTACGTACCAGATCCACAATAGTTGGACGTTCCAAAAATTCGAAAGCGCCTGAACGCTCCGCACTTTCTTCTTCCATACGCGGCTGAAAATACCCAACTGTAAGCGTTGTGTTCCGCAATCCTGTGTAGTTTAGGTTTGCTTCAAACAAGCCCACTGTTCCATCAACACTGCTAGACCCAAAATCTGGCGTTACGTTCACAACCCAGTCTTTATACCGCCATGAAAGATAGAGCCGCAGACGACGCGCATTTTGTGTTAATGAATTGAAATTCCCTTTGGTTTCTCCATTTCGTGGAGACATTCCAAAAAACCCACCCACATCTTCCTGAGCTAACAAGCCAATGGAAAATGCGTAGGCTTTATCATCCGAAGCAATAGTTGGGCGTCCTTTTGGAAAACCAACTTGAATGCCACCAATATGGACCGTTTCTTCCTTTGCAGAAGCAGCCTTAAACTCTGCCCAAGAAGCAACTGGGCCTTCCGGCAAAGCAGGATGCGCTTCCGAACCTGTGCGGGGGCCATGATGCACAGGATGAGAAGGTTCTTCTGCAAATACTGGCTGGGGCTCTTCTGGCCCAGCCGCCACAAGATGTGGATGCGAAGCACCAGATGCCACCTTGGCGGCATTTCCCTTACCCTGCGCAACATGCTCATAGCGCGCAACACGCATTTGCAAGCGATGAATTTCACCCTGCATATCACGGCGCATCATGGCCATTTCACGCCGCAAGGCTGCAACTTCAGACTCCGATGTTTCTGCATGCAATACGCATGGAAAAAACAGACCAGATATGGCTGTTGTCAGCAAAAAACCAGAGCGAACGGAACCAGTCATTAAGCGCCCCCAACAACCTTTTTGGTTGTTTTTATCCCACACGGGAAATACTTGTTGCTTTACTTGAATACAATTTTACGTATATTATTTCGAACCAAGAACTATTTAGCTTGCAGTATCCCTTCCTGTCAAAACATAAAACACTGTTTGGAAAGGTTTTTATTTCTGCATACACACAATAAATAGGCTTGGCTGTTGCAATACACGAAAACCTGTTTTTAGGCGCGCATTCCACCCCGCCCTTGGCCTACACGGCGAAACACACATGTAACAGACAATATTGGATTATCTGCCTGCGTAAATCTGCTGTTATGTAAAGATTTTACGCTTTCATGCGCCGCATAAAAACGACGCGTAGAACGGTCTGCTTCTAAAATAACAGTACCCAAAAAAGTACCGTTTACTTCGACAATCTGAGATTCCAGCATTTTAATGCCTCTGGATAAAGAAACACCCAGCCGGCAAACTGATTATCCGGCCAGATCAGAAAAAGAAAACAAGTGTATCTTCAGACACCTTGGCGGCACGACATCGAACCGCACAGCACATTCGTAAACAAACCGGATACATGCATATCACCCTTTGTGATTCTGCCGCGTTGTAACTTGAAAAGACATTATGTGCAAACACACAACTACGCAATAATAAACCATGAAAAATGGTTATTTTTTTTAACAACAAAATTTTTTGCATGTTAATTTTTTCTTTTTAATCAATGCATTAATAAAATTTCTCCGCTTAGAAAAATTTTTAGCTCACTGAGCATTTCCCTAAAGAATCGCGGAAAACCCTTAGCACGTATATTTTTCGTATTTTGTTATTTCCTGCGATAGGATAGGTTTTAATAACATTCAGCGTAAGGAAAGGCTCTGAAGACCCAGCATGGTTTGACCCCTAGAGTATGCTGCATGGCATATTCCATTTTCAAAACAAATCATATGTATAATGCGCCTCCACGATGGATTTATCTGCTTGCCCATGTTTTTTCTGCGCCGCCATACTCTACCCGGCTTTCCGCTTACCTTTGGCATCACGCTTTTATGGGTAGGATTGCTTGTTATTCTGCCCTTGTTGGCCCTTATATTACGCCCGTGGCAGGATGGTACAACGGCTATCTTGCAAACCCTGCATGATACCCGGGTATTTGCCGCCTTTCGTGTTAGCTTTGGTTGTGCGCTTTTTGCAGCTTTGCTTGATTTACCGTTAGGCATTCTGTTGGCGTGGACATTGGTGCGGCTTCGTCCGCCGGGTTATAAAATTATCAACGCCTGCATTGATCTGCCTTTTGCTATCCCCACAGCTGTAACTGGCATTACTCTTGCAACTTTGTACGGGCCTAATGGCTGGATGGGAAAGCTGCTAGCACATGCTGGTTTACAAGTGGCTTTTACACCAACTGGTATTGTTATTGCCCTGATGTTTGTGGGCCTACCATTTTTGGTACGCACCATTGAACCCGTATTACAAAATTTTCCATCAGAGATAGAAGAAGCAGCCTTCTTGCTTGGGGCAACGCCTTTTCAGAAATTTTATCGTGTTATTCTACCCGCCATTCTTCCTGCAACATTAAGCGGTTTTGGGTTGGCCTTTGCGCGCTGTATTGGTGAATATGGCTCCGTTATCTTTATTGCAGGCAATCAACCTTTCCGCAGTGAAATCGCCCCCCTGCTCATTGTAATGCGTCTACAGGAATTCGATTATTCTGGCGCAACAACTATTGCTGTTCTGCTTCTACTCACCGCTTTGGTTTGCTTGGGAGGTGTGAGTTTCTTACGCCTACGTGTTTCACGCGGACTTGTTATGGAAGAGGTAAAATGACAACCGCACGCTTTTCCATAAACCGCTTTATTCTTTGCGGGTGCAGTTACGCTGTTGTGCTGCTGATGCTTCTGCTGCCACTTGTGCTCATTTTTACAGAAGCACTCAGGCAAGGGTTTCATGCCGCCCTGTCTGCCTTGCTGGAACCGGATGCCCTCTCTGCTATTCGGTTAACCGTGTTTGTTACCGTAATTGTGACCGTAACAAACACACTTGGCGGCATTGCGGCAGCTTGGTGCCTGACAAAATATTCTTTTGTAGGCAAACGCTTTCTCATCATGTTGATAGAACTTCCTATCAGTGTATCCCCCGTCATTGCCGGTCTCATATGGCTATTGTTGTTTGGGCAGGAAGGTTGGTGGGGTAATTGGTTAGCTGCCCATAATATGCAAATTGCCTTTGCCGTGCCCGGCATCGTGCTGGCCACCCTGTTTGTAACGTTTCCTTACGTCACGCGTACTCTTATGCCCTATATGGAACAGCAAGGCCGCGATGCAGAAGAAGCCGCATTTTTGCTGGGTGCAAATTTCTGGCAAACCTTGTGGCAAGTCACCCTGCCAGATGCACGCTGGGCCCTGCTTTCTGGCATCCTGCTTACTACCGCCCGCGCCATTGGTGAATTTGGTGCTGTTTCCGTTGTTTCAGGCCATATCCCAGGTGTTACAGAAACCATGCCCTTACATATCGAAACACTTTACAATGGATATCAAACCGTAGCCGCCTTCAGCATGGCGGCACTTCTGGCCTTGTGTGCCATGAGCACAGTTTTGCTTCGCACAATATTTGAGCATTCTTTTAGGAAACAGCCTTCATGAGCGTTAACCTGCACTCTTTTACTCAATATGCTCCTGGTTCCACCCGTAAGATTTTGGATAATATCAATCTGACAGTTGAAGACGGCGCCTTTATTGCATTGGTTGGCCCTTCTGGCGCAGGCAAAACATCTTTACTACGCGCTATTGGTGGCCTGTCTCCGGTATATGAAGGGCAGTTGCTGATTGATAACCTCCCCATTGGTCATTCTGATCTTCCAAAACGCAAAACTGGCTTTGTTTTCCAGAACTATGCGTTGTTCAGGCATATGAGCGTGGCGCGCAATATTTCTTTTGGGCTTGATGTTCTGCCACGTAAGCAGCGCCCAGATCGCACAGCTATTGCGGCCCGCGTGCAAGACTTGCTTGAACTTATACAGCTTCCGCATTTGGCTGATGCCCGCCCAGATCAACTTTCTGGTGGACAACGGCAACGTGTTGCTCTGGCGCGCGCCCTTGCAACAGAACCCAAGCTGCTTTTGTTAGATGAACCCTTTGGAGCGTTAGACCCGATTGTACGCCGTACCATCCGCCGATGGTTACGAGAACTCCATGATAAGCTGGGGCTTACAACTATTCTGGTTACGCATGATCATGAAGAGGCCTTGGATATCGCTGATAGGCTTGTGGTTATGCAGGATGGTCGTATTGTGCAAGATGCTGACGCTGACACCCTGAATACCTCTCCGCAAACACCGTTTGTCATGCAGTTTCTGGGGGAAACACTCGAATTTGCAGGAGAAATACGAAAGGGAGAGTTTATCCCTGAAGATACAGATGCTCTGCCATTTCCGGTAACTGCAAAAAACGGAAAAACAACCGCATTTATCCGCCCCTGCGATGTGCAGTTTATAAGCGGCCAAGGTGCTGCGCGCATCCTTTCTCGTAGCCGCAACCCCAATGGGCTGTATCATTATACCGTGCAGACCACCGAAAGAACACTTGATATTACAACACCAATGCCAACAGAAATTTCTGAAGGTGAACAGTTCGGGTTGGGCATTTCACACGGCAAAATCTTCTCAAACCTTCTGTAAGATCAAGCTCTACCCACAAGCTGGATTGACAGCACTTATTTTATATGTTGCGTTAAAATAACGGTTGATATGCAAGAACTTAGATAACCTTTTGCATTTCTGTATAAATTGATTCTGTATTTTCAATTTATTGTGAAAATACAGAATTTCTATCTGCATGGAATGTTTGTATGCCAGACAAAACATCTACTCCGCACGCAACACCATCACATACATCAGAAGGTTATCACCGCGCCCTTAACAAACGGCAGATCCAGATGATCTCCATTGGTGGCGCTATTGGTACTGGCCTGTTTTTAGGCGCGGGTGGGCGCTTGCAGGCTGTGGGGCCTTCATTAGCTCTTATTTATCTGGTGTGCGGGATTTTTTGTTTTCTGATGCTGCGCGCTTTGGGTGAGTTGGTTATGTATCGCCCCACCAGCGGCAGCTTTGTTTCCTATACTTTAGAATTCCTGGGCCCCAAGGCGTCTTACATTGCTGGCGCCATGTCTTTTTTCAACTGGGCCATGACAGGCATTGTCGATATCACCGCCGTAGCACTTTACATGCATTTCTGGGGAACTTTTGCGCACATGCCCCAATGGGTATTTGCCATGCTGGCGCTCTTGCTCATAACCGGCATGAACCTGATTGGCGTGAAATGGTTTGGGGAAATGGAGTTCTGGTTTTCCCTTATCAAAATTGTCGCTCTGGTTCTCTTTCTTGTGATCGGAAGTGCCATTTTGGGCCTACGTGTGCCTGTAGATCACCACACAACAGGCTTGAACCTGATTACACAGCATGGCGGCTGGTTTCCCCATGGCATTCTGCCTGCGTTAGCACTCACGCAAGGGGTGATTTTTGCCTATTCAGGCATAGAAATGATCGGCACTGCCGCTGGTGAATGCCAAGATGTACGCACCGTTCTACCCACCGCCATCAATAATGTAATGTGGCGCATTGCCATTTTTTATGTTGGCACTGTTACTCTGCTGGTTCTTCTGCTGCCTTGGTCTGCCTATCAGGCTGGCACCAGCCCATTTGTAACATTTTTCTCACATCTGGGTATATCGGGCGTGGATACCATTATGAATATTGTGGTGCTTACGGCAGCACTTTCCAGCTTGAACTCTGGCTTGTATTCCACGGGCCGCGTTTTACGCGCTCTGGCACTTAATGGCTCAGCCCCGCGTTATCTGACGCATATGAGTAAGCAATCCGTTCCTTCGGCCGCCATTTTGACAACCGTGGGCATTTACCTTGTTGGCGTTTTTCTGAACTATCTGCTGCCTTCGCAAATCTTTGAAATTGTTCTTAATCTGGCCTCTCTGGGTATTATCAGCACATGGTGCTTTATCCTGCTTAGCCAGATCAAGCTGCGGCAAGCCATTAATGCTGGCCGTATTGCCCCCACCGGATTTGCCATGCCAGGCGCACCCTTTACATCTTGGGCAACTATTTTGTTTTTTTGCAGCATCATTGTGCTTATGGCGTTTGATTACCCAACAGGATCATTCTCTGTAGCCTGTATTCCTATCTTGGCCATCATCCTGTTTGTGGGCTGGAAAACTTTTAATCATAAACCCATTCATCCTGTTCCACCCACACAATCTTCCATCACGCTGACAGATGATTTACTGGGAACATCAGATATCCCAAGCAAGCCGGATTAACCCCCATACCCAACTTATTCTTGTGGTGTATCCTGTCTTGCAGGCTTTCTTCTTGAGATGAAACGGGCATCACCGTAATATATCCGCGACTGAAAGCGTGGTATTTTACCCGCGAACGATGCAATATTTATAGTAAGGTGGCCGTAAATGGAGTGGACCGAAGAAATTATCGCCCAGCTCAAGGCATTATGGGCGGAAGGTCTTTCAACGGCAGAAATTGGTAGGCGTCTTTCCATCACCAAAAATGCGGTTGTCGGAAAGGCGCATCGTTTGGGATTGCCACCACGGCCATCCCCCATTCGGCGCAATGCCAAACCCAAAACAGCAGAGAAAGCTGAAACCCCGGCAGCAGCCACTCCTGCTACGGCACAAACGGCAACGCCTGCCCAGCCTGTAAAACAGGCCGAAGCAGCCCCGGTAGGTGAAACAGAAAAACAGACAGCCACACCGCCTACGCCTGCCCGTTCAACTCCACCGGCTGCAACTGCCGCCCCTGTGGCAGAAGAAAAACCTGCAAAAAAGGAAAAGTCTGCGGCTTCTAGCAAAAGCAAGCCCAAGGCCCCTTTGCGCAGCATTTCTGATCCAGAACCCCAAAAGCGCCGCGGCCCATCTTGCTGCTGGCCGATCGGAGACCCCGGCACGCCGGGCTTCCATTTTTGTGGCGCCACCCCAATACCGGGCAAACCGTATTGTGAGGAACATGCGCAAATTGCCTATGTAAGGCTGCGTGACAGGCGCGATAACGTCGCCTAAATCTTGTTTTTCTAAAATAATAAACCCTATCCCCTGAAGGCCTTATACAACCGGCCTTCAGGGGCAAGTCAGGGGCGTTGTAATATCAGCCTTCGGCTGCTGCTGCGGGCTTTTCTGGAGCCGACGTTGCAGAAGCTGGCTTGGAAGCGGAATCACCGCTCAGCATTTCCAGCTGACCAGTAATCTGGCCGCCATCTTCAACCTTCAGACGATGGCAGGCAGCCTTACCCAACAAACGGCCACTACCCTGCAATGTCAGGCTACCACGCGCCGTCAGCGTGCCATCAACGGTGCCTGCAATTTCTGCATTTTCCACTTCCACACCACCGCGGAACAGGCCACCGGGCTTAACCACCAGTTCCTTGGCTGTAATCATGCTGGATTCAACAGTGCCTTCAACCACAAGGCGTTCTGCATCCTGCACGGTTCCCTGCACGCTAATGCCACGCCCAACCACCAAGGTGCGCTGTTCCGGCTCATCCTTTTTAGGCTGCTGAGGTTGCTGCGGCATACCACGCGCTGCGGCCGCACCAGGAAATGGCGGCATGCCCGCACCAGAAGGAAGAGGGGAACCGGAAGGAAGAGGCGCACGACCCATGGATGAGGTCTCCTTTACTGTATCAGGGCGGGGCGCAGGTTTTGCTGGCGTTCCCGCTGGATTAGAAGAAAAAATGGAACCAAACCCGCCAGCGGAACGCTGCGCGCCCGCCTGACTGGCGGAACCGGACTGCTCAGATGGCCGATTATCTTCGGGCTTACGTCTTTTAAACAAGAAAATCCCCCGCCTTGCTGGCTGTTCACTATTGGACGGGCCCCACTGCTCAGGCACCCGCCCGCATCAAACCGTCTCGCCATGTGCTCATTTTCTTATACAGCCAGGCGGTTCTGCGGCAAGCATTCCATACGCCCTAGTGTTGCCCTTTTTATGGCAGCACTGTAGCGAAACAGTTGGTATGTGAAATTTTTCAGGAAAATCTTCCGCTATCATGACTGTTTCAGATGTAAAATATGACATCCTCGGCATTGGTAATGCCATTACGGATATTCTTGCCCGCGTAGAACCCACTTTTCTACAAAAACAAGGCCTAACCCCTGGCAGCATGACGCTGATTGATGCAGACCGGGCCAATACATTGCAGGCTCTCCTTACTCCAGAGCAAATTATGGGTGGCGGTTCCGTGGCAAATAGCTGCGTTGTGGCAGCCCAGTTTGGCGCGCGTGTTGCTTATCTGGGTAAAGTTGCGCGGGATGATGCCGGTAAGCAGTTTACCGAAGATATGCGTGGCAATGGCATTACCTTTCCATCTGCGCCGTTGAACACCCAGGTTTTTGATAACCTGCCAACAGCACGTTGCATTGTTATGGTTACGCCAGATGGGCAGCGCACAATGGCAACCTATCTGGGTGCATGCACCTGCTTTACGCCAGAAGATGTGCTGCCAGACATGATTGCAGATTCCAGCATTGTGTATCTGGAAGGGTATCTGTTTGACCCACCGCATGCGCAGGAAGCATTCCGCCGCGCCGCAGCTCTGGCGCACGCAGCCGGGCGCAAAGTGGCTCTTTCTCTTTCAGACCCGTTCTGCGTTGGCCGTCACCGTCAGGCTTTTCTGGATCTTGTGAAGGGCCATGTAGACATTCTTTTTGCAAATGAGGATGAAATCTGCGCTCTGTACGAAACAGAAAACTTTGACGTTGCCGCACGCCATACCGCGCAAGACACAACCTTTGCAGCACTCACACGTTCCGGCTTAGGAAGTGTTGTGCTGCACGATGGACAGATGACCAAAGTTGCCCCCGTGCCAACCCAGGTTGTGGATACAACAGGTGCTGGAGATGCCTACGCCGCTGGCTTTATGGCGGGTCTGACATCTGGCCGCACATTGCCTGAATGTGGCCGTCTGGCTTCCGTTGCTGCTTCTGAAATTATCTCACACTACGGCGCGCGCCCACTTTCCAACCTGTGGGAAGAAATGGGCTTCTAAGCCTAACAGCTTTGTGCCTTCTGCTTTTATTTAAGCGGAAGGCACATCCATATTCTGCGGAATAGCCACAACGCGGCCAGACTTTACGCATAAGGCTATTTTCCCTTCGCACAAAGCCTGCGCTGTTTCACCAAACACCTTGCGTCGCCACCCGGCCAACACGGCATGAGGCTGAGAAGGATCTAACGCCAAGGCATCCAGATCATCAGCAGAGGCCACCAAACGCGGGGCAACATCGTGCTTTTCACAGCAAGATGTTAAAAGCACCTTCAACAATGCCACCAACGATGCAGAAGGCCGTGGCGTATCTTTGCTTTTGCCACGCGGAGAACGCGGCAGCTCCGAGTCTGGCAAAGCCTGTGCCTGCTTGATAGCTTGCAACAAGGCGTGCCCTGTACGCCCTTCTGCCAACCCGCGAGAAACACCCCGAACACGGGTTAAAGCTTCGGGAGTTGAAGGAGTCGTTGCAGCAATTTCCAGCAGACTCTCATCTTTCACAAGCCGTTGGCGCGGAACATTTACCCGTTGCGCTTCCCGCTCACGCAAAGCTGCAATGGCACGCAAAACAGCAAGCATACGCCGGTTATTGGTGCGGGCGCGTAAACGCTCCCACTGTTTTTCAGGATCGGGACGAAATGTGGCTGGATCTTCCAGCTCGGCCATTTCTGCCGCAACCCAATCCAAACGCTGTTCCTGCTCCAGTTTTTTAACAAGCCGTTCATAAACCAAGCGCAGCCACGTTACATCGCCTGCAGCATATGTAAGCTGAGCAGGAGACAGGGGGCGTACAGACCAATCTGTAAAACGGTGGCTTTTATCAATCATATGCCCAGTAAGAGAGCCAACCAGACTGTCATACCCAACCTGATCTCCAAACCCGGCCACCATTGCCGCCACTTGCGTATCAAAAAGCGGAGTCGGTAAGGCATCAAACAGATGCAGAAAAATTTCCAGATCCTGCCGGGCAGCATGAAACACCTTGAGCACCGCTGTATCTGCAAAAAGATTTTTCAGCGGGGTAAGGTCAATACCTTCAGCCAGCGCATCTATCAACACGATATCATGAGTTGCGCCAATCTGAACCAGGCAGAGTTCCGGCCAGTATGTCTGCTCCCGCATAAACTCCGTATCAACCGTTACGAAGCTTTCATTATGGAAAGGTGCAAGAGCCGCCTCTAACTCCTGAGTAGAGGAAATAAGACGCGCGGGAGGAAATGCAGGTGTTGCTGATCTGGCCATGTTTTTCTTCATACATCCAGACCGTTAGAAAAAGAAGTGACCAAACGTTACACGTGAAACTTGACGAAAGAGCCGACTCACGGAACATCTGCAAAAAACCACATGTGCAGGAGCACAAAATGAACCCACCAGACGATGGCCGCAACCAGCTAACCCAACTTGGCAAACAAGTTGCTGCCCCACAAAGTCCAGAAGAAGCCATTCTGGAACGTGTGCCAGCTCCTTATCCAGACAAACACTATCTGGTGCGATTCACTGCACCAGAATTCACTTCGCTTTGCCCCATTACCGGCCAGCCTGATTTTGCACACATTGTGATTGATTATGTGCCGGATCAATGGATTGTAGAAAGCAAATCACTCAAACTATACCTGACCAGCTTTCGTAACCATGGTGCTTTCCATGAAGCCTGCTCAATCCAGATTGCGAATACCCTTGTTGAAAGGTTAGCACCACGCTGGCTGAGAATAGGTGCCTACTGGTACCCCCGCGGCGGTATTCCCATTGATGTATTCTGGCAAACGGGTGAACCACCCGCTGGTGTATGGGTACCTGCACAAGATGTACCTACTTATCGAGGCCGCGGCTAAAAGGCATAAAAAAAGCCACCATATAGGTGGCTTTTTTTTATGATACTTGCACCAACCTCAGTTAGCTGGAGAGCCGGCTTCGATTTCAGCACGTACGGCCTGAATCTGATCCTGCAGAACGCTAAGGCGGGTTGTATCCGTCTTATCTGCCTGATCCCAAGCTTCAGACAATGCTTCTAGCTGAGCTGTTGCATTATCGATAGAAATTTCGCTTACCGGCACAGCCTTATCAGCCAATACGGTACAACGTGTTGGGGTAATGTCTGCAAAGCCACCGCCAACAAAGTAGCGATCCTTCACCGTATCCCCGTCATACAGGGCAACAATACCACCACGCAGAAGAAGCATCATGGGTGCCCGTTCTGGCATGGCGGCAATATCACCTTCCATGCCAGGCAGGACAGCCATATCTACTTCACGCGACACCAGAACCTTTTCAGGACTGATTATCTCAATCTGGATCGGCATGAATGCGCTCCTTCCCGAAGCCGGCTGTTAGGCCGACTCCCTCAGTTTTTCGGCCTTGGCAATAACATCTTCAATAGAACCCACCATGTAGAAGGCGGCTTCTGGCAGATCGTCATATTCGCCAGCACAGATGGCTTTAAAGGAACGTACGGTATCAGCCACGGAAACCAGCTTACCCGGCGCACCCGTAAACACTTCTGCCACATGGAACGGCTGAGACAGGAAGCGCTGAATACGACGGGCACGTGCCACAATCAGTTTATCGTCTTCAGACAGTTCATCCATACCCAGAATGGCGATGATGTCCTGCAAAGATTTGTAGGTCTGCAGAATACGCTGCACTTCACAGGCCACATCATAATGTTCCTGACCAACAATCTGCGGGTCCAGAGCACGTGATGTAGAATCCAGCGGATCCACTGCTGGGTAAATACCCATTTCTGCAATTGAACGGTTAAGAACCGTGGTTGCGTCCAAGTGGGCAAAGGTCGCGGCCGGAGCAGGGTCAGTCAAGTCATCCGCTGGCACGTACACGGCCTGCACAGATGTAATAGAGCCCTTTTTGGTGGACGTAATACGTTCCTGCAGGGCGCCCATTTCTGTAGCCAGCGTAGGCTGATAACCCACAGCAGAAGGAATACGGCCCAGCAGAGCGGACACTTCCGAACCAGCCTGTGTGAAGCGGAAGATGTTATCAACGAAGAACAGAACGTCCTGATTTTCTTCGTCACGGAAGTATTCAGCCAGTGTCAGACCGGTAAGAGCAACACGGGCACGGGCACCCGGCGGTTCGTTCATCTGCCCGAATACAAGCGCCACTTTGGAGCCTTCGGTAGAACCGTTTTCACCCAGCTTGATAACGCCAGCATCCTGCATTTCGTAATACAGGTCGTTCCCTTCACGGGTACGTTCACCAACACCAGCAAACACGGACACACCACCATGCGCCTTTGCGATGTTATTGATCAGTTCCTGAATAATAACGGTTTTGCC
This sequence comes from Acetobacter sp. DmW_125128, assembly GCF_008704325.1. Taxonomy (NCBI): domain Bacteria; kingdom Pseudomonadati; phylum Pseudomonadota; class Alphaproteobacteria; order Acetobacterales; family Acetobacteraceae; genus Acetobacter; species Acetobacter sp. DmW_125128. Next base: position 19,228 of record NZ_VHOP01000013.1, read on the forward strand.
CACACCGGCACCACCGAACAGGCCAATCTTACCACCTTTAAGGTAAGGGCAGAGCAGATCAACAACCTTAATACCGGTCATCAGAATTTCTGATGCGGCAGCCTGATCTTCGAAAGAAGGTGCCTGACGGTGAATAGGCGCACGACGAGAGGTCGGGATAGGACCTTTTTCGTCAATCGGCTCACCAATAACGTTTAGGATACGGCCAAGTGTTTCTGGGCCAACTGGCACAGTAATCTGTGCGCCTGTATCAGCCACTTCTGCACCACGGACCAAACCGTCTGTGCTGTCCATGGCAATGCAGCGCACTTCGTGCTCACCAATTTCCTGAGCAACTTCCAGCACCAGTGTCTGATCACCCAGCTTGACGTGCAAGGCATTCAGAATTTTAGGCAGTTCACCTTCGAACTGTACGTCAACAACCGGGCCCTTAATCTCGGTAATGCGGCCAACTGCATTGGTCTTCGTGGCCGCAGGGGCCTGGGTCTGGGTTGTGGTATCCGACATGGGTCAGCTCCTGCGGGGCAAACGAGCGGGCTCAGACAGCCTGTGCGCCCGAAATGATTTCGATCAATTCGTTAGTAATGTTTGTCTGGCGGGTTCTGTTATAAACCTTGCTCAGACTATCAATGGAACGGCCAGCATTACGCGTAGCGTTATCCATTGCCGTCATACGGGCACCGTTCTCGCCCGCTGCGGTTTCAAGCAGCGAAGCATAAATTTGAACCTGCAGATTACGCGGCAGCAGCATTTCCAGCAGCGTTGCTTCATCTGGTTCAAATTCATACAGAGCCACATCATTAGATGCCGCAGCAGGTTTTTCTTCTGCCTCATCCATAACCATGGGCACCAGCTGCTGACATGTCGGTACCTGTGTCATCGCGTTTTTAAACTTGTTGAACACTAGGGTACAAACATCAATTTCTCCTGCTTCCAGCAGGGTGTTGATTTTTTCACCCAGATTGCTAGCAGCAGAAAAAGGTACTTCCTTACCGCTGACACCGATAACCTTATCAATGATAAGATCAGCATAATCACGCGAGAAGAAGTTAAATGCACGACGGCCAACAGGGAGCAGTTTAACCGTTTTACCTTCAGACTGAAGGCGACGAATTGTCTGCACTGTTAAGCGATGTACATTGGAATTAAAACCGCCACAAAGCCCACGATCACTGGTCAGAGGCACTAACAAATGCACCTTATCCTGACCTGTGCCTGCCAAAAGGCGTGGACCACCGTCCTCACCTTTTGTAGCGGCAGCAAGCTCACCTAGCATACGGCGCATGGCCGCTGCATAGGGAGCTGCGGCTTCCGCACTGGCCTGAGCCCGCCGCAGCTTAGCAGCCGCCACCATTTTCATGGCGCTCGTGATCTTCCGTGTCGATTTGATACTTCCGATACGCGCGCGGAGTTCCTTCAGGGAAGCCATTGGACGATTCTACCCTCTTAGCCGGCAAAGTTGCGGTTGAAGGTTGTCAGGTATTCTGTCAGGCGCGCTTCCAGATCTTTGGAAATGGCCTTTTCCTTTTTAATGGTATCCAGAATATCTTTACCTGCGCTACGCACATCGTTCAGCAGCGCACGCTCCCAACCCACAACCTTATCGACAGCAATACCATCAACAAAACCACGGGTGCCGGCAAAGAGCACAACAACCTGTTCTTCAACAGTAAGCGGAGAAGACTGACTCTGCTTCAGCAACTCAACCAGACGGGCACCACGTGCCAGCATCTTCTGAGTTGCCGGATCAAGATCAGATGCAAACTGAGAGAACGCAGCCATTTCACGATACTGCGCCAGTTCTAGCTTAATCTTACCCGCAACCTGCTTCATGGCCTTGATCTGTGCAGCAGAACCCACACGAGACACTGAGCCACCCACATTTACCGCAGGACGAATGCCGCGATAGAACAGGTCGGTTTCAAGGAAGATCTGACCATCTGTAATGGAAATAACATTTGTCGGAATATAGGCAGAAACGTCACCAGCCTGCGTTTCAATAACAGGCAGAGCCGTAAGAGAACCAGCGCCATATTCGTCAGACATCTTCGCAGCGCGTTCCAGCAAACGGGAATGCAGGAAGAACACGTCACCCGGATAAGCTTCACGGCCTGGCGGACGACGCAGCAGCAGGGACATCTGACGATAAGCCACAGCCTGCTTGGAAAGGTCATCGTAGCAGATCAGGGCATGCATACCGTTGTCACGGAAGTATTCACCCATTGCGCAAGCAACATAAGGCGCCAGATACTGCAACGGAGCCGGGTCAGATGCAGTGGCCGCAACGACGATGGAATATTTCATCGCGCCTTTTTCTTCCAGCAGACGCACAAGCTGCGCAACTGTGGAACGCTTCTGGCCGATGGCAACGTAAATGCAGTACAGTGACTTTTTATCGTCACCTTCATCATTCACTGTTTTCTGGGCAAGAATAGTGTCTGTCAGAATGGTGGTTTTACCAGTCTGACGGTCACCAATCACCAGTTCACGCTGACCGCGACCAACTGGCACGAGGGCATCAATAGCCTTAATACCGGTCTGCATAGGTTCATGCACGGACTGACGCGGCATAATGCCCGGCGCTTTTACTTCGGCGCGGCGCAACTCAACGTCCGTCAGTGGGCCTTTGCCGTCGATCGGGTTACCCAGACCATCAACAACACGGCCAAGAAGTCCCTTACCGACAGGGACGCTCACCACCATACCGGAACGTGTGACCGTGTCACCTTCACGGATGTTGGTGTCATCACCAAAAATAACGATACCGACGTTATCGCTTTCCAGGTTCAGGGCCATGCCCTTCTGACCGGCGGTCGGAAAGTCCACCAGTTCGCCTGACATTACATTCTGCAGGCCGAACACACGGGCAATACCGTCTCCAACAGACAGAATCGTGCCGGTTTCGACAACATCAGATTCCTTGTCGAACGAGGCAATCTGCTGCTTGAGGATATCCGAAATCTCTGCGGGACGGATTTCCATCACGCGGCTCCCTTCATGGCGTAATGCAAACGAAACAGGCGAGTCTTAAGGCTGGCGTCATAAAGCTTTGCCCCCACCCGCACGACCAAACCGCCGAGGAGGGAGGAATCGACACGCTCGCGAATATTAATACGGGAGTATCCGGCTTCTGCCAGCCGTGCCTGCACTTGGGCACGCTGCTCAGGCGTAAGCGGATAAGCGCTGGCAACTTCTGCCACCACTTCACCCCGGCGGGAAACAGCCAACGCATCAAGCGCAGCCAGAATCCGGCGCAAAACAGGCAGGCGGCGGTTATCAGCCACAACGCCTACAAAATTACGAAGAGTCTGCCCGAACCCCTGCGCCTCAAGCACAGCCAAAACGGCTTTGCGAGATACAAGGACATCAAGACGCCTGTCTTCCAGGACTGTGCGCAAAGGCGCACTTTCATCAATCAGGCGCGCAAGTGCGGCACCTTCATCAAGCACTGCATCCAACTGGCGCTGTTCGGCTGCAAGATCATAAAGCGCCGTTGCATAACGGCCTTCAAGACCATTGGAAGCAAAAGCAACCGGTTGTGCTGTCGTTACGCCCGAGGCCACCACTCTTTTGGTTCTTTCCTTCTGTGCGCGCCGGCATTCCACACTAACAAACTCTGACGGTGCCGCAGCTTATCCGTTAAAGGCCTTACAGCACGCAACCATCGGCGCGGCCTCTAGCATGCTCATCAGCCCCACGCAACATCCCTGACGCGCCATTTTTATTTCCGCACCTGTTTACACCACCAAAAGCGTGCAAAAACAGGCTATAAACCACCACAAACCACGAAACACAAAAAGACGCCAGACACGTAATAAAAAACTCACCCTCAACATCTACGAGATGCCACGGCGAGAATTTTTGAACTGCCAAATTTTTGGGAAATGTAAGATGGAGCGGACAGAGGGAATCGAACCCTCCTCAGTAGCTTGGAAGGCTACTGCATTACCACTATGCTATGCCCGCATATTTCTTGTGTTTTTGCCACTAACCCCAAAGACAACATTTTGCAAGTTTGAAGAGAAAATTTTTGATCACACGCTAAAAAAGAGCGGGCACTTGTTGTTTCCCTCTTGACTTTAAGCCCACAACATATTTTCTTCCGCCACCTGCAAAGGCTGCTGTTAAGTGGCTGGTCAGGCTGGCGGTTATCCGTTATAGCTTTGATCCAGCTACGGCAGACAGGCTGTAGGGGTGTAGCTCAATTGGCTAGAGCGCCGGTCTCCAAAACCGGAGGTTGTGGGTTCGAGACCCTCCACCCCTGCCAGGTTTAAGATTGCAGGTTCTGCGCCGTAGTTCCGCCTCGTTTTTCTAAGTTTCAACGCGGAAATCCTGTGTGGAATGTGTGGTGTATTCAGGACTGCCACCGGAAAAATATCCGGTTTCCGTGCAGTGTAGAAAGGGTGGTTCGTGTCGTTCAGTCCCGGTAAGTTCCTGCATGATGTGCGTGCCGAGGCGGAACGGGTCACATGGCCCACCCGCCGTGCTACCTTGGTTACCACGGGCGCCGTTCTGGCCATGGCAGGCATGGCATCCATTTTCTTCTTTTTTGTTGACCAGCTGATCGGTCTCGGTGTGCGTCAACTTTTCGGGCTGGGAGGCTAACGACATGGCCAAGCGCTGGTATGTGGTTCACGTCTATTCGGGCTTCGAAAAGAAAATTGCCCAGCACATTCGCGAAGAAGCGGAACAGAAGGGCCTGAGCGACCATATTGATGAAATTCTGGTGCCTTCCGAGGAAGTCATTGAAGTGCGTCGTGGCCAGAAGGTGAATACTGAACGCAAGTTCTTCCCCGGCTATGTGCTCGTCAAAATGGAAATGACTGACGAAACGTGGCACTTGGTAAAAGACACGCCAAAGGTTACGGGCTTTCTGGGAACCAGAAATCGCCCTACCCCTATTTCTGCGGCTGAAGCTGAACGCATTATCAAGCAGACAGAAGAAGGTGTGCAGCATCCTCGTTCTGCCGTATCGTTTGAAGTGGGTGAGCAGATTCGTGTGGCAGATGGTCCGTTCACATCCTTCAATGGTGTAATTGAGGAAGTGGACGAAGAAAAAGGCCGCTTGAAAGTAAGTGTCTCCATTTTTGGGCGCTCCACACCAGTGGATCTGGAATACAATCAGGTGGAAAAGCTGTAAAATCAGCTTTCCCATTTGCAAGAACTCAAGGCGGCCTTGGTGCCGCCTTTTTTATTGTCTTAACCCAGACCTGCTGTTTTGCACCCTTCCCCTCTGCATAAAAAACCGCTGTAATCTTGCCCTTGGCCTCACAATTCATGGAGTTATCATGCCATCTGCTTCCACGCCCCAACTGCGAGGAATGGCCCTTCTTAATAATGCGCACCTGAACAAGGGCACGGCGTTTACCGAGGAAGAGCGCCGCCTTTATGGGCTGGAAGGACTGTTACCCACACAAGTTGAAAACCTAGACAGACAGGTAGAGCGTATCCACCGCCATCTTGAGGCCAAACCCAGCAATCTGGAACGCTACATCTATCTGAGTGGCCTGCGCGACCAGAACGAAACCCTGTTTTACAAGGTTTTAATGTCTAACCCGGCCCGATTCGTACCAATTGTGTACGCACCCACGCTGGCCGCCGTATGCCAACAGTTCAGCCATATCTATCGCCGTCCGCGCGGCATGTATATCAGCTTGGATATGCGTGGCCGCATTAAAGACGTGCTGCGCAACTGGCCTATGGAAAATGTTCGTTTTATGTGCGTGACCACAGGTGGCCGTATTCTGGGGCTTGGAGATATTGGCGTAAACGGCATGGGTATCCCCATTGGTAAGCTGGATCTGTATACGGCTTGCGGTGCAGTACCTCCCGATTCGCTTTTGCCTGTGCAGCTTGATATTGGTACCACAAACAGCGCCCTAAGAGCCGATCCTCTGTATCTGGGCCTACGGCGTGAACCACCGCCGATAGAAGAGCTGGATTCTTTTGTGGAAGAATTCATTCAGGCCGTGCAGGAAGTTTTCCCGCAAAGCTGTATCCATTTTGAGGATTGGAAGGGCACAGATGCCCTACGCTACCTCAAAAAATATCATGATCGTGTGCTGTGCTATAATGATGATATTCAGGGCACAGCTGCCGTTACGCTGGCTGGCCTGATTACAGCCCTGAAAATCAAGAACGAATCGCTGGCCCAACAACGCTTCTTGTTCTTGGGAGCGGGTTCCTCTGGCATCGGCACTGCCGATATGCTGGTTTCCGCCTTGAAACAGGAAGGGCTATCTGAACAGGAAGCCATTGACCGCATTACATTGATGGATGTGAACGGTCTTTTAGAAACATCCCGCTCTGATCTGCTGCCTGAGCAGGAACGTTTTGCCAAAAATCTTCCGCCATCACGTGATCTGCTGGGCACGATCAAAACTGTTAAACCCACAGTGCTGATTGGTGTTTCCACTGCTGGCGGTTCTTTCACCCAAGAGGTGGTGGAAGAAATGAGCAAACTGAATGAACGCCCCATTATTTTCCCGCTTTCTCTGCCACAGAAAAATGGGGAATGCACGGCTGAGCAAGCCTATGAATGGTCTAAAGGCCGCGCACTTTTTGCAGCAGGCCTACAGTATCCGGAAGTGACGTATAATGATCGTACGTTCTATCCGGGCCAGGCTAATAATTTCTACATCTTTCCGGCTTTAGGGCTGGCCGTATATGCTACGCGCCCCAAGCTGATTACAGATGAAATGGTGATTGAAGCCGCACAGGCTCTGGCAGATCAGGTAGATCCGGCAGCGCGTGAACGGGGCCGTTTGTTCCCGCCACAAAGCGATATTCTGGAAGTGTCCATCACCTCCGCCACACGTATTGCGGAGTTTATTTTTGATAAAGATGCCGCAACCGTTGAACGCCCCACAGACATTCGGGCGTGGATTGAAAATCTGACTTACAAGCCACGCTATACAGACTGACCACGAACAATGGCTGAAGGAACAACCGTCCTTCAGCCATTTTCCATTTCTACAGGTTAGTTTTGCGTAGCAAATCCAAACACACGGGCATAAAAAGCCAACTCTTCCGCAAAAGCGGCACGAATAGTCGCCTCCTTACGGAAGCCATGCCCTTCTCCTTCAAATTCTCGTAAAGTTACCGGAGTGCCTGCTGCTTTTAAGGCATCCGCCATAGAATAGGCCTGTTCTGGCGGCACCACTTTATCGTCCATACCCTGCAACAGCAGCACCGGTGCACGAATCTGATCGGCAACGGAGATTGGAGAGCGCTGTAGATAAAGTGCCTCAGCTTCTGGCCACGGGCCAATCAGACCATCTAGGTAGCGTGCTTCAAATTTATGTGTTTCCTGCGCCAAGGCTCGCAGATCGGTTACGCCATACAGACTCACACCTGCTGCAAATATATCTGAAACAGCCAACGCTACCAGTACGGTCATGCCCCCTGCACTGGAACCACGAATAGCTATGCGATTCGGATCTACTCGCCCCGATTCCACAACGGCACGGCAAGCAGACAGACAATCTGCCACATCCACCACACCCCACTGGCCTTTCAGACGATTCCGCCATGCGCGCCCGAATCCGGTAGAGCCACCATAATTCACATCTAACACAGCAAAGCCGCGAGACGTCCACCACTGGATTTTAAAAGATAGTCCTTCCTGCGCCCGAGCTGTGGGGCCTCCGTGCACCTGCACAACCATGGGGGGTAACTCATCCTTTGGCACAGATGCATGCTGGTTGGTAGGAGGGTAAAAGAAGGCATGGCCACATAGGCCATTTTCTCCGTCCACCGAAAAACGAATCGATTCGGGAATGGAAATATCTGCCGCATCCAGCCGTTCTGTTGATGAACGCTGCAAAATAATCTCTGCCCCATTCTCTGGCATACCCACCACAACAGAAGGCAGCGCATCTGGCGGCGCTTGCAACCAGGCAAAACGACCATCTGCCAAGGGAACGGGGCATTGATCCGGTTTGGCATGGAAGATGCGGTAATCAGAGGCTCGATCCGGTTTTATCCAGCATGTTGCCTGCCCCTGCGTAACTGCCAAAATCAGACAGCCCTCATTTTTAAGCAGTTGATAACTACTCTGCCCAAATACCCATGCAGGCTGCCCTATCTCGCCTTCTGGGGCATGATAGCGGGATAAAGTTGGGTTGTTTTCCTGCCAATGGACGTTCCATATAGTCCAGCTTCCTGAACGATCAGACAGAACCAATAATCGCCCATCAGATGCCCATCGCGGCTCTATAAGCGATTCGCTTGTTTGTTCACCTGCCAACACACGGGCATCTGCAATGCCGCAGATTTCGCCTGAAGCATTTCGCTGAACACGGGCAAGACACAGGCGCGTAGCATCCCACGGCATGTTGGGGTGATCCCACTCAACCCACGTCACCCATTTCCCATCTAGTGAAAAAGCCGGGGCCGCATAAAAATCTGCTCCAGCTTTAAGCACGACACCGGCTTTGTTGCCCTGCACGTGTAACGCCACCAGTGCCGTTTTGGCTTCTCCCGCTTTTTGGTGATCTTCCCGCACGGCCAGCACTGCTTCAGAATTCACATCAAACCGCAGATCTGCAAACCGAAGCCCTGCCTCTCCGGCCATAAAAACCGCTTCGGTTTCTGATTCCCTACGCAGCCACACATTTCCTGTGCGTTTATCAGAATAGGCAATGCTCCCGCTTTTAACTGCATAAGCTCCGCCACCATACTCGTGCACGCGGGTTGCTACATCTGTATCTGGCGCCAGTGCCTCAGAGGCCCCTTCTGCCTGAGTCCACCGCATCAGCACAGAGCGACCTGCCTCTGCAGGGCGCCGTTCCAGCCAGAAAACTGTATTTTCTACGGCCCGAACCTCGGAAAAGGACAGTGTCTTTCCTGCCACCAGATCCGGCGTAACAGGAGAAGGCCATGTGCCACACGGCATTGGCTGTACAGAAGAAGAAAAAGGAGGTGTGTTATTCATGCAGATATTTTTACCATTCCGACTGTTGCATCCAGAAAAACATGCGCCCAGACACTGCACGTGTTAAGCAGTCCGACATACACTCTTACGCAGAATGCTTGACATAACAGAACCTGAACGGTTTCTGCCGTGAGCAGTCTCGTGCTCTGTCTAAATTGGATGTTCTGTTCTGTTACACTCTTTGCACAATTTCTTTTCGGTAGATTACCTAAGCAGCCTTTTCGCCCATTACGGTTATGGGGTGGTAGGGGTTGTGGTAATGCTAGAAAGCATGGGCTTTCCGCTGCCAGCAGAAAGCCTGCTTATTACCGGAGCGCTGTTTTGTGCCACAACGCACAAACTGCATATTGAGGGCGTAGCACTGGCCGGAGTGCTGGGCGCCATTATGGGCGACAATTTTGGCTATCTGATTGGCCATCTTGTTGGGCTAAGAGTGTTACAAAAATACGGGCCTAAAATTGGCCTCACATCTCAGCGCCTTTTGCTAGGGCGCTACGTTTTTCTTAAACATGGCGGCCCGGTTGTATTTTTTGGGCGGTTTATTGCCGTGCTACGTATGTTTGTGGCCCTGTTGGCTGGGGCGAACCATATGCCGTGGCATACGTTTCTGCTCCATAACGCACTTGGTGGCATATTCTGGGCGGGAGGCTACACGCTTATTGCCTATCTGCTGGGCAATGAGATCCTCCGGCTTTCCGGCCCTCTGGCTATCGCCTTTGGAGCGGTGGCCTGTATTGTGATTGGGTCTTTGTTCATATTCATCAAGCGCAATGAAAAACGTCTGACGGAGGAAGCCATGAAAGCAGCCGAGCAGGATGAACGCCTGAAAGTTCTTCCCTCATGACAGGGCGCAGAGCATGGCGCGTTAACCACAGCCAGCCTGACCTAAAAGGGCAGGTTGCTCTTGTAACCGGTGGCAATAGTGGGCTGGGGTTTCAGGTTGCTTTGGGGCTCGCGCATAGGGGCGCACGTTTATTGTTGCCTGTAAGGCATGCAGAGCGTGGGCGTGAGGCCATATCCCGCATCAAAGCGGAATGTCCAAATGCACAGATTATCCCATTGTCTCTGGATCTTTCTTCGCTCCAGTCTGTCGCAGAATGTGCAGCCGCTGTTACAAAATATACGGATAGGCTGAACCTGCTGGTCAACAATGCGGGCGTTATGGCCCCAACACGCCGTAGGGAAACCAAAAACGGGTTTGAGCTTCAGTTTGGAGTGAATCATTTAGGACATTTTGCCCTGACAGCCCATTTGCGACATTTGTTGGAAAGTGCTCCGGGCGGAGGTGTTGTTGTAAGTGTTGCCAGTTTGGCAGCCTGCAAAGGCCACATTCGCTTTGATGATCTGCAATCCCGTTATCGCTACAGCCCTTTTGGGGCATATCAGCAAAGCAAGCTGGCCAACCTACTTTTTGCCATGGAATTGGCACGCCGAGCAGGTGAGCAAGGGTGGAATGTGCATGCACGCGCAGCACATCCTGGCTGGGCCAGCACATCCATTATTGCTAATGGGCAAGCGGCTAGTCTGCCCGCCCCTCTCGGTCGTATTGAACAATTTCTGGGCAGCATCGTTCTGCGCGCTATGGGGCAATCCGCTGCGCATGGGGCTGAGCCTATTTTGTACGCAGCACTGTCCCCCACCGCGCGAGATGGGGATTATTACGGCCCACAAGGATATCAGGAAAGACGCGGCCCACCCGGCCCGGCCCATATTCCTCCCACTGCGCGCAAAGGCAGCACAGCCGCACGCCTATGGGATGTTTCTGAAAGGCTGACCGGCACAAGCTGGTAATATCTTACAAAAAGGGTGGTGTCTCATGAAACCAGACACCACCCTTTTTGTATTCAAAATCGGGTCGAACGGCGTGTGCGGCTCTGCTGCCGTAATACGCTTTCAATCCAATCATTCAGCCTGCGCGTGGTATCCTCCGCTTCTTCCCGATCTGGGTAGATTTCGGGGAAGCGTAGCGCCAACCAACGCCATGCCACCAAACGCTTGTGCCGTTTTTCGGCCCGTTCCAGCTCTTCACGCCCTGCCCGCTCACTTGGGGGTAAACGGCCTGTGCCCGGTGGCAATACGCGCCGCCCCGCCGCATGATCTGCCGCCCAACCCACCAAACGGCGAATACCATTATCTCGGTCATCCACCGGGCACATGGCGTAAGACCAGCGCGTTGTCAGATCCAGCCCTTCTACCCCTTCCAGAGCAGATGCAATGGCAAAAGCCTGTTCCATATCTGACAAGCGATAATTCGGATCATCTTTACGCAACACGGCACGGTGAATCCGTGAGAGAACGCCATACAAGCTTTGAGAGCCAATTTCCGTTGCCACAGCTTTCACAATATCAGCATCGGGCTGTACATATGGTCTCAAATCATCGGGCTGTTCTGGGTCTGCTTCCAACTGCCGCCGAATAAAGGTTGGGCTGCCCGCACCAGCAAGAACCGTAACAACACCGGTTTCATGCTTGCCAAAACGGCCCGCACGCCCGCCAATCTGCTTCACTTCCTGCACGGTTAAATCTCGCGTCTGGCGGCCATCGTATTTTTTCAGGGCCGCAAATACCACACGCTTGATAGAAAGATTAAGCCCCATGCCAATGGCATCTGTGGCCACCAGAATATCGGCCTCTCCATCATTAAAACGCTGTGCTTCGGCACGCCGCACCTCTGGGCTTAACGCTCCATACACCACGGCCACACGTTTGCCGTGCTGAAGCAAGGCTGCGCGTAAATCCAGAACTTCACGGCGGGAAAATGCAATCAGCGCATCCCCTGCCCCCAGATCCGCCAATCGCACAGGGTGCGATGCCGCACGCAGCGGGCTTTTGCGCTCCAGAGAAATTTCATCCAGCGGATCACCGCACAGTTCGGCAATACGCCGCACCATGGGAATACAATCTGGTGCCCCCAATACATAGAGATGGCGCGCGGGTGCCCCCATAATGGCGGCTGTCCATGCTGCACCGCGGTCTGTATCAAACAGCATCTGGGCTTCATCAATAACAGCTACATCTACGGGGCTGTAAAACGGGCACATTTCTACGGTTGCAGCCAGATGCTTGCTGCCCGGCACCACAATCCGTTCTTCACCCGTGGAAAGAGACGCCTCAACACCTCTAGAAGCCAGCGCTTCACGAAATTCATGAGCCAACAATCGCAACGGGGCTAAGGCCAGACCACTTTCGGCCTGTGCCAATGCGTTCAAAGCCGTGTAGGATTTACCGCTATTGGTTGGCCCTGTAACAAGCGTAATCTGCCGGTTGAGCGCACGTGCTGTACGAAAATGCGCGGCATAGCGATCTAACGCCGCCACGCGGGCAATAACGGAATTGGCCACCTTGCGGCCCATATCCGGTGCCGTTTTGGAACCACCAATTTCTGCCCCACGGCCATTATCTTTCCGCCAATCTCCCACCTTACCACGCAAGGCGACCAAAGCAGCCGGATCAAACTCCCACCGTTCACGCCCGCCGGATTCGCGCACCTTTCTGGCAACCGGCAAACGGTTTTCTGCAATCCAGCGCAAAGCCTCACGTTGGGAGCAGCGCAGCAGGCGTGGCACTTCAGCAAACGGAACAAGACTTTCTTCCCATTCCCGCAACTGCGCTTCTTCCTTGTTGCGCTTTTGGCGGGCTGTCTGTTCTATTTTACTGGCGGCCTGCTGCCTGCGGGCTTCATCCCGCCGGGCCGTTTCAAGAAACGGGTCTCCCTCTGGCAGGCCAAATGCCACGGCAATAGCCATAAGCAGCAAATCTGTCTGATCTGGAGAGAGCACGCGCCCTGTATCCACCAGATCAGCCTGCACCGTTTCAAACACTGCTCTGGGTGTTGGTGCATACCCACGTAGGCGAGACTCGGCCACGGGCGCAAGCGCACGCTCTAGTGCCTTATCATCGGCCTGCGGGTCTGTAATACCAGAAACCGCTTCTTCTATTTCTTCCCGACTAATCCATATTCGCCCACTGCGACGTGTTTTATCCAGCAAGCGGGAAATCCAGCGCTTGCGCCGCACCTGGCACAAAACCTGCAGGTAGGTTTCATTCGGCACCTCATGAGCACCCGGCTCAAGATTGCGGGCAAGGCGACGAAGAACTTCGTGTTCTTCCTTGGCCTCTGGGGCAATGGTGGTGTGGGCTACAGCGCAGGCAAGAGCCTGACGGGCTGGAGAAGCAGAGCTGTCTGACGTCATGCCTTCTCTCTTGCGTCATCCTGCGGGCCGGAACAATGCCTTGGCGGCATACTTCATGCAAAATAAATCAAAAATCTGCCTTGCCCCCATGGCCTGATTTGGCCATTGTGACGCCCCCAACCCACCCAGCAGACAGAAGCGGCAGGCGGTTTTCAGCCAGTTACGTGTTGCGCGAACACGTTGTGTGATGAATTTACACTGGCATTAGACGCCTCACCCTTCTAAAAACGCCGCCAGCAAGAAATTCACGGTGCTTTTGTATCTACTACGCAAAAGCATATTGTTCTGATCTGCTACAAGCGGAGTACATAGCGGTCCATGTCTGAAACCATGCTTGAAAACGATATCCTGCCACGGATGTCCGCCTCTGAAGTGCCCAGCGGCCTGCTGCCTGTTGATGGACAGGAAGGCGTATGGCATCTCGCCCCGCCAACCAAAGAATACGGGCACCTTTACCCTGCCAAGGTTCTGACCGTTCATCACTGGACGGACCGCCTGTTCAGCTTCACCACCACCCGTGACCCCGGCCTGCGCTTTGAAAACGGCCAGTTTGCCATGATCGGGATTGAAGTAGACGGCAAGCCCCTGCTGCGTGCCTATTCCATTGCATCCCCCAATTATGCGGATGAAATGGAATTTCTTTCCATTGCTGTGCCCAACGGCCCGCTGACATCCCGCCTGCGCCACGTAAAGGTGGGTGATACGGTGCTGATCGGCCGCAAACCAACCGGCACATTGCTGCTAGATAACCTGCGCCCCGGCCGTAACCTGTATTTCCTTTCTACAGGCACAGGGCTGGCCCCGTTCATGAGCCTGATCAAGGATCCGGAATGCTACGAACGGTATGACCACGTTATTCTGACACACACTGTACGTCTGTCTGGTGAGCTGGCATATTCCAACCATATCCGCCACGAACTGCCACAGCACGAGTTCCTTGGAGAAGAAATCAAGGAAAAGCTGCTATATTACCCAGCCGTTACGCGTGAAGACTTTGCCGTAACAGAACGCATCACCAAGCTGATTGAATCGGGCAAGATCTTCAAGGATCTGAACATTCCTGAGCTTGACCCGGAACATGACCGCGTCATGATCTGCGGTTCTCCAGAAATGCTGGCTGATACAGAAGCCCTGCTGCGTGCGCGTGGGTTTGATGAAGGCAACATGTCCACCCCAGGTGCATACGTGGTGGAAAAAGCGTTTGCTGAAAGATAAGGCACACGTTTTTATGCCCAATACCGCCGCTTAAAACACATTATTAAAGGAGCGCTCCCCATGAGCTATGATTTTGATCTTCTGGTTATTGGGGCGGGCTCCGGCGGCGTACGGTGCGCGCGCATTGCAGCCAGCCACGGTGCGCGCGTTGCCATTGCAGAAAGCCGACATTGGGGCGGCACCTGTGTAAATTTGGGCTGCGTGCCCAAAAAGCTGATGGTGCAGGCCAGTGAATACGGCGATATGGTAGAGGACAGCCACGGTTTTGGCTGGACATCCACCCGCGGCACGCATGACTGGGGCAAGCTCATGGCCGCCAAGGATCGGGAAATTACCCGCCTGAACGGCATTTACGTCTCTATGCTGGAAAAAGCCGGTATTACGCTCTTAACCGGCCATGCCCGGTTTGTAGATGGACACACCATCTGCATTGAACCTTCTTCCCTTGCGCCGGACGAAGCCCCCCGCACTGTTACGGCAGAACGCATTGTTATTGCCACTGGCTCCACCCCCGTAAAACCTGATATCCCCGGCAAGGAACTGGCAATTACCTCTGATGAGGCTTTCCACCTGCCTCAGCGGCCAGAACGAGTGGTTATTATTGGCAGTGGATATATCGGGATTGAATTTGCTGGTATCTTTGCAGGCTTGGGTTCTCAGGTAGATCTGGTGTACAGGCGTGATTTGCCCTTGCGCTGTTTTGATGAAGAAATGCGCAGCGCCATGGCAGAAGCCATTGATGCACGCGGCATTACCCAGCACCGCCACACCTGCCCCACCGCCATTACCAAAGATGGCACAGACCTTGTGGTTACGCTGGATAATGGCCAGCACCTGCGCGCAGATTGCGTTTTTATGGCAACAGGCCGTCGGCCCAAAATTGATGCGCTGGGACTGGAAAATACAGCCATCACCACAGCAGATAATGGGCGCATCAAAGTTGATACCAATAGTGCAACAGCCCAGCCGGATGTTTACGCTATTGGCGATGTAACAGACCGCATCAACCTGACCCCCGTTGCCATTGCAGAAGGCCATCATCTGGCTGACCACCTGTTTGGCAAAGGCCCTGCCCGCCAATGGTGCTACGCCACAACCCCCAAAGCTGTTTTCTTTTCTCCCCCATTGGCAACCGTTGGGCTGACAGAGCAGGAAGCCGCCCGTAATGGCGCGGTGGACATTTATTTTACCCGCTTTACCCCCATGCGGCACACCCTGACCGGCCGCACACGTAAAACAGTTATGAAACTGGTTGTGGACCAAAAAAGCCAAAAGGTTGTGGGGGTGCATATTCTAGGGGATGACGCACCAGAAATGCTGCAAGGGGTAGCCATTGCTGTAACGGCCGAACTGACAAAAGCAGATTTTGACCGCACAATTGGTATTCACCCCACATCGGCTGAAGAGCTGGTGACCATGCGTACCCGCACGCGGGAAACCCCGAAAGCTGAAGGATAATTCCCTATGGCACCTTCTGCCCCTTTTATTGGCGACCAGCGCGGCCCTTTTGATCTGGCACTGAAGGGTGGCTCCGTTGTACTGCCTGATGGCACAGTGGAAACCACAGTTTACGTTAAAGGTGGCACCATTGCCGCCATTGGCGGACAAGCTGATGCCGCCCGCACCATAGACTGCACGGGCCTGACCATTCTGCCCGGCGTAATAGATACGCAGGTTCATTTCCGTGAACCCGGCGCCGAGGAAAATGAAAACCTCGAATCCGGCAGCCGTGCAGCCGTGCTGGGTGGGGTAACGGGCGTGTTTGAAATGCCCAACACAAAACCCACCACCTCTACGCCAGAAGCTGTGGCAGACAAGCTGGCCCGCGCAAAAGGCCGCATGTGGTGCGAACATGCCTTTTACGTAGGGGCCACGGTTGATAATGCCGACCAATGTGGTGAGCTTGAAAAATTGCCGGGCACTGCTGGCATTAAGGTGTTTATGGGCTCTTCCACCGGCAGCCTGCTGGTTTCAGAAGACAGTATGTTGGAACGTGTGCTGAAATCTGGACGCCGCCGCGTTGCAATTCATGCCGAAGATGAAACCCGCCTAAAAGAACGTATGGGAGAACGGGTTGAAGGCGACCCATCATCCCACCCTGTTTGGCGGGATGATGAAACAGCCCTACGGGCCACCACCCGTGTGCTGCATCTAGCACGCAAAACCGGGCGGCGTGTGCATGTGCTGCATATTACCACCCCGGCAGAACTGGCCCTGATTGCCCAGCACCGCGATGTAGCAAGCTGTGAACTCACCCCTCAGCATCTCACACTTGCGGGAGAAGACGCTTACGCCCGCCTTGGCACATTCGCGCAGATGAACCCACCTATCCGCTCCGGCGCACACCGTGACGGCCTGTGGTATTGGGTTTCTCAGGGCTTGCCAGATGTCATTGGGTCTGACCACGCTCCCCACAGCAAGGAAGCAAAGGCCCGTACCTATCCTGCTTCTCCCTCCGGCATGCCGGGCGTGCAAACACTTCTGCCTTTGATGCTCAACCACGTTGCGCACCACCGGCTGACACTGCGCCGCTTGGTAGATCTCACATCCGCAGGGCCACAGCGTTTGTTCGGTTTGGTGCGTAAAGGGCGCATTGCCGTTGGGTATGATGCAGACTTTACAATTGTGGATCTGAAAGCTCAGTGGACGATCAAGGAAGAATGGCTGGCTTCACGCTGCGGGTGGTCTCCTTTTACCGGCAACACCATTACAGGCCGCCCTGTTGGCACCATTATCCGTGGTCATCAGGTTATGTGGGAAGGCACTCTGGCAGACAAAGCCATTGGCGAGCCTTTCCGTTTTGATGCAACAGACAGGCCTGCTGGCTAGCCCTCCGGCACAGCTATTCAGCTCACAGCAAAAAACCCCTTCCACCGCATAAGTGGAAGGGGTTTTGTTTTTGTGGCACTCTACACTTTTAAAAATCAGGGGAAGCTGGATCGTTTATAGGGGTAACGGTCAACCATCATCCGCAGAGGTGCAAATTCCTTGTTGGAAAACGATCTGTAATGCACCTGTGAGCCATCCGGGTTTTCAACAAACACGGTGGAGTTCCAATCTGCGGCACTAATACCTGTCCAGAGCGTAAGCACCAAGGCTTCTTTACCCTGAGCATCGTTCAGCACCATGCGGGCATCGCCTGATGATGGCGGCGTGCGCGTTAACGGCCCCCAGCCACCTTTGTTATCCTTAAACCAGTCATTCACCGCCTTTACTTCATCCGGGCTTAAAGCGCGTGTGCGGTGCATGGGGCCAACATCCAAAGTACCACTTGCCACTTGCGGAAAGGAAACCGGCTTGAGGTTAGGCAGAGCCACTTTCCAGATCAGGGCTGCCGTACTGAGCGTAAAAATAAAAAAGCCAATAATAAAAGCCGTCTCTTTCCGCATTATCTGTATCTTTCTCTTACCCGCGCACCGCAGCAATAACGCGGGCTACTTCTTCATCTGTCAGTTCCGGATGGATTGGCAACGCCAGAATGCGTTGCGCCAAATCTTCTGAAACAGGCAACGCCGTACCATCATGATGATCCCGGTAGGCTGGTTGTTTATGCAGCGGCAGCGGGTAGTAAATTGCTGATGGCACCCCCTGTTCTTTCAGGCGGGCCTGCATCTGCTCACGCTCGGCACTGTTTTTCAGCAACACGGAATAAATGGCCCATGCGCTCTGGCTATCTGGCACGCGTGCAGGCACCTGCACCACATCTTTCAGGCCTGCATCATACTGGCAGGCAATTTCCTCACGCCGCGTCAGTTCTCGCGCAAAGTCATCCAACTTGGCGAGCAGTACAGCGGCTTGCAGAGTATCCAGCCGTCCGTTCATACCGGTACGCAACACCTCATACCGGGTTGTGCCTTCGCCATGTGTACGCAAGGAACGATAAAGGGCTGCGCGCTCCGGGTCATCCGTCAGAATAGCACCGCCATCCCCATAACCACCCAAAGGCTTGGATGGAAAAAAGGATAGCGTTGTTGCTGTGGCTTCCCGCCCCAAAGGCGCACCATTCAGCTTTGCTCCAAAGGATTGTGCACAATCAGCCAGCAGGAAAAGGTCTTCTTCCTGCGCAATGGCCCGTAACTCTGCCCACGGCGCAGGCTGGCCAAACAGATCCACCCCAACAATGGCGCGTGGTTTCAGTTTACCAGTTTCCCGCACGGCACGAATGCGCTTGCGCAGGTGCTCTGGATCAATCTGGAAGGTCTGTGGGTCAACATCCACAAAAACAGGCGTGGCACCCAACACTAAGGGCACTTCTGCCGTGGCGGTATAGGTAAACGCGGGCAGGAACACAGCGTCATCCCGGCCAATCTGTTCCCCCATCATCACAATCTGCAAAGCATCTGTGCCAGAGGAAACACCCACGCACTCTTGCGCGCCACACCACTGGGCCAAGCGCTGCTCCAGCTCCAGAACCTCTGGCCCCATTACAAAGCGACAATGCGCCAGAACGGCTTCCAACCGTTGCCGCAATGCGGGTTCCAGCCGTTTTTGCTGGGCTGCGAGATCAAGAAAAGCGATAGGCCTGTTTTGTGAACTGTTCATAATGCCACCTGCTCATTGCCATCGGCCTGCGCCTGTCCGCTGTGTACAACACCCGCCGCCATAGCACCAGACACCGCAGATTCTGGCGCCAGGGCACGCACCTCTCCTGCTGGGTTATGATCGAATTCCGGCACCAGCAATGCCAGAATACGCAAAGCAGCCTGCACATCACCTTCTCGCGCATAGGCCGTAATCTGATCCACCTCTTGGCGTATCTGCTCCAGATCAACCAGCCGGGGCGTTGCCATTAGCAGGCCGGGTTCATCGGTTGGCACTGGGGCTTCCCGGCCATGAAACAGTTCCTCATACAGTTTTTCACCGGGCCTTAAGCCCGTAAAACGGATAGTTACATCTTCATCAGGGCGCAAACCGGCCATACGGATCATCTGCCGGGCCAGATCTACAATGCGGACAGGTTCTCCCATATCCAGCACAAAAATACCGCCGTGCCGCAGTAAGTCATCGGTGCCAGAGCCATCTGTATGGCGCATGCCGCGCACACTGGCTTGCAACACAAGCCCCACCGCTTCTGGCACTGTCATGAAATATCGGCGCATTTCAGGGTGTGTGACGGTAAGTGGGCCACCACGTTCCAACTGGCGGCGGAACAATGGCACAACAGAACCAGTAGACCCTAAAACATTCCCAAAGCGCACGGTAACACACCGCATGGCATTTGCCTTGCCCGATGCACGGGCACGCACGTCCAACGCCTGACAGTACATTTCTGCCGCTCGCTTGGATGCGCCCATCAGGCTGGAGGGATTCACCGCCTTGTCTGTTGAAATCACCACCATGGCCTGCGCCCCGTGGCGAGATGCCGTATCGGCTACAACACGCGTACCATGCACATTGGTTAGCAATCCTTCAGCCGGGTTTGCCTCTACAATAGGCACATGCTTCAGCGCTGCGGCATGAAACACCAATTCCGGACGGAAACGCGCCATCACATCATCAAGCCGCGCTTCATCCCGCACATCGGCCACCACCACTTCTCGCGGCACATGAGGGGCACAATCTGCAAGTTCCACATCTATCTGCCACAGCTCGAACTCGCCATGGTCAAGCAGAATCAGGCGTTTAGGGCCAAGGAGAGCAATCTGCCGCACCAGTTCAGAACCAATAGTGCCCCCTGCCCCCGTAACCAGAACGGTGCGGTTGCCCACCAGCCGTTCCATACCTTCCCGATCCAGTGGCACCTGGGGGCGGTTGAGCAAGTCTTCCAATGGTACAGGCCGTAGTTGCACACGCTCTGCGGGGGTAAGATCTGTTAAAGCCGGCGTGCGCAATACTGAGATACCATGCACCGCTGCCGCATCCAGCACATTGGTAAGAGCACGACCTCGGAAGGAAGGATCTGTCACCACCAAGGATTCGGGCAGCATATTGTTTTTGGCCAACCGATCTAAAACGGCCCCAATATCTTCCACATGCCCCAAAATGGGAACGTTGTGGATGCGTCGGCCTGCTTGATGCGTGCCCAAGGCCACAAGCCCTACAACACGAATCCCTGCCTCTGGGTTACGCTCCAGCGCACGCAGATACAGATCTGCAACCGTATCTGCCCCTATCAACACTACTCGCCGTAGGTTGGCCCGACGAAGGGCTATTCTGTGCGCCAGACGATACCCCACACGCAACCCGCCCAGCATAACCAGCAGAACCAACGCATAAATAATGGGAAAGGTCAGGCTAGGTAACGGAAAGCCCACTGCCACAAGCCCGCATGAAAACAGCACGGAACTGGCAATGGAGGCTCCAGCAATACCTAGAAGGTCTGAAACACCGGAAAACCGCCAATATTGCTGTGGCATACGGAATGGCAACCCGCTGACAAGCAGCGTGATAGCCCCCCCAGCCAGAAACCAGAGTGGATGCAGCAATCCATCTTGCGGGGCCGCCAGCCACCGCGCCAGAGGTGCAGCAAGTGCCGCCAATACGCCATCCAGCACGATATTTACGGCTATCCTGTTTACAGGGCGCAGACGCGGATTACGGTGTAGGGGCTGAGAGTGTTGTGATGCCATTATCTTGCACCTATAGCGTAGCACCTGCCATCCTAGAAGCGGCTCAACCGGACGACTGTCTTTTCATGTCTTTTTCTTTTTCCTGTGTGGCAATTTTCTGCCTTTTAGGTGCCTGCATTCTTTCCGCCTGTATTGTGCTGGGCATGATCGGGCTTGCCGTTATGGATACGCCGGGGCATCGCAGTGCCCACGATACCCCCACCCCCAAAGGGGGCGGCATAGGTGTAATGCTTGCTTTTGCGGCTGTTTTGCCGATGCTTATGTATGTTACCGGCCAGCAGTTTCTTTCCCTCCCCGCCTGCACGCTGGCTACGGCTACCCTTTTGCTATGTGCCGTTTCATGGCTTGATGACGTTTATCAGTGGCCCCCCACCATTAAGTTTGCAGCGCAATGCGCCGCTGCCTGCATCATTGTGGTCGGAGGCATTACTCTGCCTTGGCCCACACCGCTTTTTGGGGCCATTCTTTCCGTATTATGGCTGATATTTATAACGAACGCCGTTAATTTCATGGATGGATTAAACGGGCTGATTTCTGGCTGTTTATGTCTTGCAGCACTATGTATAGCCGGCGCAGCTACTTATCTGGGCGTACCAACTTTACGTTGGCCAGCATTGCTTATGGCTTTTTGTTTGGCAGGTTTTCTGCCTTTTAATTTCCCCAATGCCCGCATTTTTCTGGGAGACGTAGGAAGCCAAGGATGTGGGCTACTGGCTGGTGCTGCCGCCCTGTATACCGCAGCACATTCTGCACTTCCCTCTGGGTGGGTTGTGGGGCCTGCGCTGCTGTTTCCGTTGATTTATGATGTTATTTTCACGCTGATTCGCCGCAAACTGGCCGGACATTCCTTGGTACAGGCGCATCGTGGGCATTTGTATCAGGTGCTCCACCGAAGCGGCATATATGCTCCCGCCATTTCTTGCATGGAATGGGCCTTCACACTTTGGGGGATAATGGTAGCCTGTTTTGTGGCCCCTATGCCTATAACAGCAGGAAGCATAACGGCTTTTATACTTGTATGCGTGCCGCAACTTATATGGACAGGCTTTGCAATTTTACGCACGCGCCAACACCCTGTTGGCGCGTGGTAACTGCAATCTTTTATTTTTCCAGCGTCAAGGTCAGCCCCTGTGCAGAACCTGCAAGCCGTGCGCCCTGAGAAATGGTTTCAATCTTGATACGCACGCCATTCTTGTTTTCCAGAACAGCGCCACCCAAGCCTTGCCCCAGCGTTGCTTCACCATGAGCAGCGCCATAAGTGCCATTAAAATCTGACAAACGATGCAGATTATAAACGGTGCCTTTTCCTTCAATTTTAGAATAACCAACAGCCGCAATTGTGCCGCCGGTAATAGAAAACTTGTACGTTTTACCGCCGTAACGCAGCCTGCCGCCACCCCATGTATAGCCTACTCCCAGATCGGCTGACCGCGCTGTAATAGTAACCGTAGCAGTGGGTGACCCCATGGCATCTTCAGCATGGGCGACAGGAATAAAACTGGCCGATGCCGCAAGCGCAGCTGCGGCAAAAAATGAAGAAAACCGCATGGAACGTTCCTTTCTTCTTGTTGGTCTGGCCGAAAAATCAGCCTGCTGCTTTAGAATACAAAACAGCAGGCTTTTCAGAAAACCGTGAAGAAAAAACGCTTACTTCCTACAAAAGTTTCAAACTGGTTGAACCAGCAAAAACTTAGGCAGCCATCACACGGCGCACACGCCGAGCTGCTGGCTCACGCTCTGCGGAACGTTGAGCCTTGCGTGCTGCATTTTCTACAGTTTCGCCCATAATGGTGCGAATTTCCTTTAGGTAAGCAGCACCTTTAGGCGTACGCTGCACCAGTACGGAACGACGATCCAACGGATCTACCTTACGGCGGGCCAGATCCAGTTCACTCAACCGATCCAAAGCGCGGGTAATAGCCGGTTTGGAAACGTTCAGGCTGGCAGCTAGACCACGTACGGTATGGCCGGTTTCATCCAGATAACATGTCAAAAACACTGCCAGTTGGCGAGCGGACAGATCTGGAGCATCTCCACGCACCAAGGATACAATCGTATCCCGCAGGGTTTTGGCCAGATCCTCTGTTTTTTCTGCTGCCTGAGGCATAAGCTTCACTTTCCTTTTGCTGCACGCTTTATCTTGGTCTCTCAAGATAAAGCGACATATTCCCGCTTCCTGTTACGGAACGAATCCCCTTGAGATTTCATATAGGAGGCGAAACGACTCTTTTAAAGTATTAATAAGAACACATTCTCCCTTCTTTTATGACAGCTTTATGGCAGCGGTATCCTGCTCTTCACAAAAAAGCTGCGTAATAGCTTTAAAAACGGCCCGAACCCCAGGAGAATCGCCACCTTTTGGCCGTCCGGGGCGGGAACTGTCATTCCATGCATAACTGTCGATATGCACCCAACGCTGATCTGGATTTACAAATCGTTCAAGAAATAATCCGGCAGTAATCGCACCCGCCGTAGGTCTTGATGAAATATTACTGATATCTGCAACAGAACTTCCCAACCATTCCCGATACCCTTGCCACAAAGGCAAGCGCCACATGGGGTCTGCTTCCTGCTGCCCTGCTTCCAAAAATACCTTGGAAATGGCCTCATCATTACAGAACAAGGCGGGCAGGTCTGGCCCCAGAGCCACACGGGCAGCCCCTGTTAAGGTTGCAACATCCAACAGCAGATCGGGGTTCTGCTCTCCTGCTTCATGCAACAAATCACACAAAACCAGACGGCCTTCTGCATCTGTATTGCCAATCTCTACTGTAAGGCCAGAACGGCTACGCACCACATCCAACGGGCGCATGGCATGCCCGGAAACGCTGTTTTCCACACAGCCAAGCCGCAGTTCCAGCCTTACAGGCAAATCCTGCGTCATAATCAGGCGGGCAAGCGCCAGAACTGTTGCGGCCCCGCCCATATCCTTTTTCATGCGCAGCATACCGCTGGAGGGTTTAAGATCGTACCCGCCGCTATCAAAACACACACCTTTACCGACCAAAGAAATCAGCGGTGCTTTTTTATCTGCCGTGCTGCCATGCCATTGCGCTACCACCACACGTGGGCCGCGGTCTGACCCATTGCCCACATGCGCCAGCAAAGGGTAGGCTTTATCCAGCGCAGCTCCTTTTATAACATCCACATCAGCACCAAATTCCTTAAGCACTGTTTTAGCTGCTCGTGCCAGATCAGACGGGCCCAACAGATTGGCTGGTGTATTAATCAGATCACGCGCAAGCCAGATGGAACGTGCCATTTCCGATGCCACGCTTGCACGTTCCTGCGCTGTGACCACCAATCGTGTTGTTGGTTTTTTGGCGGATGCAGATTTCAAACCATAATGATATGCTCCAAGGCAGAAGCCTAAAATCACATCATGCCGCGCAATGTCATCCGGCGTTTCCACCCGCCAGTCTCCGTCCGGCAATTCTTGCGCCAAAGCCCCAAAAATAAATGGGTCAACCACACCCTTTTCTGGCACGCCAAATAGCGCTGTTGGCACCCCGTTTGTATCCGGCACCATAACCAGTTGGCCGGGAAGAGCTTTAAAGCCACAACTTTCTGCAAAAGCCGCTGCCTGTTCCCCTACCCATGTCTCTAAAACTGCCTGCTCCGATGGGCGAACAGCATGAACAGTGCGCACCTTACTTCCTCGGCGGGACACAACCAGACAATCGGCTTCACGAACAGGCATGATATTTCTCCCTTCGCTTTCAGGCGAATTACCCGTCAGCATATTTCCTTCTGCAAGGATAATGGCATCTGATGGCTTGCTTTTCCACACGCGGCGGCAGACGATGTTTGCATGATGGTTTCTTCCCGCCGTATGGCTGCTGCCGCTCATCACGCATCTATGCCGGACGATGCGCCCGTGCGGGCCATTTTGGGCCCCACCAACACCGGAAAAACACATCTGGCGCTAGAACGCATGCTAGCCCATTCCTCTGGCATGATCGGTTTTCCGCTCCGTTTGCTGGCGCGTGAAAATTACGAACGCATGGTTAAACTTAAAGGCGTGCGCTCCGTTGGGCTGATTACCGGTGAAGAAAAAATTATCCCGCCTCAGGCACGTTGGTTTTCCTGCACGGTAGAGGCCATGCCATCTGACCGTAAGGTAGAGTTTGTAGCCGTAGATGAAATTCAGCTATGCGCTGACCCCGAACGCGGCCATGTTTTTACAGATCGGCTTTTAAATGCGCGCGGACGATCTGAGACCCTTTTTTTGGGTGCAGAAACCATCGCACCTCTGCTCAAAACCTTGATTCGTGACATAGAAATAGACACACGCCCCCGCCTTTCCAACCTGACATATACGGGGCACATGCGCCTATCCCGCCTGCCAGCGCGCACGGCCATTGTGGCTTTTTCCATAGCTGAAGTTTACGCCATTGCAGAACTTATCCGCCGTAAACGAGGGGGGTGTGCTGTGGTAATGGGCCAGCTTTCACCCCGCACCCGCAATGCGCAGGTTGCCCTCTACCAGAACCGGGAAGTGGATTATCTGGTTGCAACCGATGCTATCGGCATGGGGCTGAACATGGATATCCGGCACATTGCCTTTGCCAATATCTGCAAGTTTGATGGATACAGAAACCGACTGCTAACCCCAGCAGAAGCGGCCCAAATTGCGGGCCGCGCAGGCCGAGGCACACAGGATGGCACTTTTGGCACAACCGGAGAATGTCCACCTTTTCCGGAAGGAATGGTAGAGGCCATTGAAACCCACCATTTCGAGCCGCTGCCGTTTTTGTGGTGGCGTAACAGCAAGCTCAATTTTACCTCTCCCAGCACGCTTTACGCCAGCTTATGCCAAAAGCCTCCTGACCGATGCCTGAAATCTGCCGCCCCAGCATCCGACTTACTGGCGCTGTCTGCACTGATGCAGAATGCTACAGTGCAAAAATTAGCCCATACGCCTGCCCGCACCCAGTTGTTGTGGGAGGTGTGCCAGATTCCGGATTTTCGCAAACTGGGGGAAGACAGCCATATCCGGCTGTGTGAGCAGATTTTCATCCTGCTTGCCCAAAAAGGACACCTGCCTTCCGCATGGATGAAATCTCGCCTTGCCAATCTGGAACAGTTGGAGGGGGATATTGATGTCCTGATGCAGCGCCTTATGGGTATTCGCACGTGGTCCTACGTTTCAGCCAGACCAGATTGGGTCGAAAACGCTGCGCACTGGCGGAACCATACCCTAAGGCTGGAAGATGCTCTTTCCGACGCATTACATGAACGCCTGACCACACGCTTTGTAGATAAACGCGCAGCTAGTTTGGCACGGCGCTTGGAAGAAGCAGACACCACCCCTTTGCTTTCTGCCATTACCCGCACGGGTGAAGTAAGTGTAGAAGGGCATGCAGTAGGCCATATGCGGGGCTTTAGCTTTACCCCAGACCCTGAAGCCGCACAGTCTGACCAGAAACTTATTCTCAAAGCGGCACGTCGGGCGGCACGTAACCAGATACCCTATCGTGTTTCCCAGTTTTTGCAGGCACCAGACACGGAAATAACGCTGAACCTGCAAAATGGCGTACTCAGCTGGCAGAAAGATACCATTGCGCGCTTGCAAGCCGGAGCAGATGTGCTGCACCCGGTTATTGAAGTGCGTGAGGCAGAATTTCTGGAACCTGGACAGAAAGAAAAAATCCGGCAACGACTGGCTACCTTTGTTGATGCACATATCCGCAAAGAGTTGGCACCCTTATTTCATGCAGAAAAAGCAGTGGCTGATCAGCCATTGCTCCGCGGTATGGTGCATATGCTGGTCGAAAACGGAGGTGTGGCCGAGGTGTCGCACCTTTCCGCCTTGCCAGTACGTGCCAGACACATGCTAAAGCGCCTTCATATTGCCCAACAAAAAAACACTGTTTTTTGTAGTAAAATAATGCGCCCTAGCTCCATGGCTTTGCGGGCCCTTTTGTTAAGCTTACATTCTGGCATTGTTTTACCAGAACTGCCCCGCACAGGTGCTGTTTCAGCCCCTTTACCCGCTTTGCTCACACCGCCGCAGAAATCTCTCCTGATGCAGCTTGGATGGATTATTTCTGGGGGCACCTTGATCCGACTCGATATTGCTGCTGCACTATATGCTGAATCTATAGCTCTGATTTCACACGGATCACGGCAGATTCCGAATTTCTTTGCCTCTCGGCTAGGTGTAAAAAAGGCTATTCTTCCGGGTATTTTGCGTAGCCTTGGGCTGCATGTACAAAAACCCCAGATTTTACCGGATACACATGCTGGCCCACCTGCTCCTTTTCTGATTATCCCCCAGAAAACTGTAAAAAATCGGAAACACTCAAAAAAGCGTACAGGTAGAGTTCAGCCAGAAAAATATAATCACAACAGCCCCTTTGCTGTGCTGGCAACGCTTCGGCAACACTATCAACCTTAGCCTTGTTGTAAAAAGAAAGCTGCCCTCCTTACACAGGCGGGTTGCCATTAGGGCAAAAGCACCTCATATCTGCGCCATCCTTGGTGGCAGGCTTCTATATAAAGGTACTGCCATCTGACCCCACGCGGTGAGAGCCCCTCCTCCACCGCCAGATATTTTCGGAGATGGCAATGACCTACGTGGTCACTGAAAACTGCATCCGCTGCAAATTCATGGACTGTGTGGAAGTCTGCCCCGTTGACTGCTTCTACGCTGGTGAAAACTTTCTGGTCATCAACCCAGATGAATGCATTGACTGCGGCGTGTGTGAGCCTGAATGCCCCGCCGAAGCCATTTTCCCTGATAGCGACGACCGTGCAGCAGCGTGGGCAGAAATCAACGCAAAATATGCTACCCAGTGGCCAAACATTACGCGCAAGGGCACGCCCCCGGCTGATGCAGAAGAATGGAAAGACAAGCCTAACAAAACAGAGCTGCTTTCCCCCGATCCGCAGAAAGACTGAGAACCTTTATTTACTAAGGTTTGGAGAAATGGTGTTAGCCTGAGGCTGGCACCATTTTTTTGTACCCAGCCCCTAACACCTCACCTTGGGTTGCCTCTGCTTTCCCCAGAGACTGCATAATGTGCTGGCACGAGATGCTCCGCATGCCCTGCCAAGAAAATACCCAATAAAAAAGCCCCTGTAGCCATAATAGCTACAGGGGCTTTTTTCAGCTTGCTCTCTACCGCCACTTAACGCGGCGGTAGAAACATCACCATATTAGCGGGACATCATGTGCAGTGCGGTGTTGTTCATGATGAACACCGAACCAACAATCAGGATGGCCACAAAAGCAACGGTGAAAACAAAGCACATGTTGTTCCAGCGCTGTTCGGAATCTCCTCCCATGTGCAGGAAGTAGTGCAGATGCACCAGAACCTGAACCAGAGCGAGAGCTGAAACAGCAGCCAGAGTGCCTGCTGGCGAGAGGCTATGGCTCATCACCACACCAAACGACAGCACCGTTAGAACGACGGCAAGAACAAACCCGATAATGTAAGAAGATACGCTACCGTGGCTCTCGCCTGAGGAGGATGTATGCGGATTGCTCATCAGATCATGCTCGCCAGATAGACATAGGTGAAAACGCAGATCCAGACGATATCCAGAAAGTGCCAGAACAGGCTCAAGCAGGTGAGCTTATTCATCATACGTTCCGGAATTTCAGTCGTACCCATCAGCTGAACGATCAGGGTAATAATCCAGATCAGACCACACGTGACATGCAGACCGTGAGTAGACACCAGCGTAAAGAACGCAGACAGGAATGCACTGCGATCCGGACCGGCGCCTTCTGCGATCATGTGCGCAAATTCACGCAGTTCCAGCCCCACAAAGCCAAGGCCCAGCAGGAAGGTAACGCCAAGCCAAAGGATAACCTTGGAAACCTGGCTCTTATGGGCGGCAATCATGCCGAACCCATAAGTGATGGACGAAACCAGCAGGAGGGCTGTTTCCAGCCCAAGCCCACCAAATTCGAACAGTTCGTGGCCGGTTGGGCCACCGTTAAACTGGTTACGCAGAACTGCAAACACGGCAAAAAGCGTGCCAAAGATGATGCAGTCCGTCATCAGATAGACCCAGAACCCGAACACCACCGGAGATTCGTGGTGATGTTCGTCGTGGCCTGCGGTCTGAACAGTTGTGTTCTGTGCCATATTATTCAGCTGCCTGTGCCATCAGTTTACGGGTGTGCTCGTTTTCAATCCGGGCAACCTCATCGGCAGGGATATAGTAGTCGATATCCTTATCAGCGCTGCGGGCAATTACCGAACCGATAACACCAACAAGACCAATAGCAGCCAGCCACCAGATGTACCAAACCGCAGCAAAACCGAAGATCAGGGAGAAGATACCACAAGCCAGCCCCAAAGAGGTGTTCTTGGGCATGTGGATTGCTTCGTACTGAGCACCAGCCTGACGGGTATCAATACCATTTTCCTTATCATGCATGAACGCATCAAGTTCGTGCACATGAGGAACGATAGCAAAGTTGTATACCGGCGGCGGGGAAGACGTGGACCATTCCAGCGTACGGCCATTCCATGGGTCACCTGTCACGTCGCGGTTCTGCGGCAGGTTACGGTCACGGATGGAAACATACAGCTGTGTAAGCTGGCAAGCGATACCAAGCATAACCAGCACTGCACCAACTTCAGCAACCAGCAGCCACGGATGCCATGCCGGATTGTCGTAGTGGTTCAAACGACGGGTCATGCCTTCGAAACCGACAATGTAGAGCGGTACGAATGCACAATAGAAGCCAACAAACCAGAACCAGAAAGCGCGCTTGCCCCAGGTTTCATCCAGCTTGAAGCCCATCACCTTCGGGAACCAGAAGTTCATGCCACAGATGTAACCGAAATACACACCACCAATAATGGTATTATGGAAGTGGGCAATCAGGAACAGGGAGTTATGCAGAACAAAGTCAGCACCCGGGATAGCCAGCATAACGCCAGTCATACCACCGATGGTGAAGGTGATCATGAAGCCAACAGCCCAGTACATGCAGGCATGGAACTGGATGCGGCCCTTATACATGGTGAACAGCCAGTTAAACAGCTTAACACCAGTAGGAATGGAGATGATCATGGTCGCGATACCAAAGAAGGCATTCACGTCCGGACCAGCGCCCATTGTGAAGAAGTGATGAACCCATACCAGGAAGGACAGAACCATGATGGAGCAGGTTGCATAAACCATGGTGCTGTAACCAAACAGCGGCTTGCCGGAAAATGCAGGAACAACTTCCGAAAACACACCGAAGGCAGGAATAACAAGAATGTAAACTTCCGGATGGCCCCAAGCCCAGATCAGGTTCAGGTACAGCATCTGGTTGCCCCCACCATCATTGGTGAAGAAGTGCATCCCGAAGTAACGATCCAGACCCAGCAGAGCAACAGCAACCGTCAGAACAGGGAAGGCCACCATGATCAGGATGGAAGCGCAGAAAGCTGTCCATGTGAAAACAGGCATTTTCATCCAGGTCATGCCCGGAGCGCGCATCTTCACGATGGTTACAAAGAAGTTCACACCGGTCAGCAGCGTGCCAACACCGGAAATCTGAACGGCCCAGATGTAGTAATCAACACCAACGCCAGGGCTGAACTGATTTTCGGACAAAGGCGGATATGCCAGCCAGCCGCACTGCGAGAATTCACCAATGAACAGAGAAACGTTCACCAGGATAAACGCAACAGCCGTCATCCAGAAGCTCAGGTTGTTCAGGAACGGGAAAGCAACGTCACGCGCACCAATTTGCAGAGGCACGATGAAGTTGAACAGACCGGTCATGAACGCCATGGCCAGGAAGAAGATCATGATCGTTCCGTGAGCGGAGAAGATCTGATCATAGTGATGTGGTGGTAGGTAGCCTGGGTTACCTGCATACGCCAGCGCGAGCTGAGTACGCATCATGATAGCGTCAGCAAAACCACGGAAAAGAGCGACCAGTGCCAGGATGATGTACATCACGGCTAGACGCTTGTGATCGACAGAAGTGAACCACTCTTTCCAGAGGTAGCCCCACTTACCGTAATACGTAATAAGTCCCAGTACCGCGACACCGACAATGACAACGCCGATGAACGTCCCTACCAGGATCGGCACATCCAACGGGATGGCCGAGAGCGATAGTCTCCCTAGCATAGATCCTATTCCTTCATATTCATGTCGGACATCGCAGACTGCTGCACCTGGATCATCTTGCCAGTGCTTTTGTCCATGACCATGCCATTGTTGTACTTGGCAACGATCGTGTTGAACATGCCGGGTTCAACATGCGCGAAATACTCGACGGGGTTCGCTTCGCTTGGGGCAGCAAGTTTCGGATAGGTCTGGCTATCCAGCTGCTCGGAAGAAGACTTCACCTTTTCAACCCAGGCATTGAATTCATCACCGCTTACAGCAAGCGTGTGGAATTTCATGTCAGAAAAGCCACGGCCACTGTAGTTGGCAGACTCACCCAGATAGTCGCCTGGTTCGCTCGCCAGCAGATGAAGCTGGGTCTGCATGCCTGCCATTGCGTAGATCATGGAACCAAGACGCGGGATGAAGAAGGAGTTCATCACGGAATCAGAGGTGATGTTGAAGTCAATCGGGGTGTTGACCGGAATGGCCAGCTGATTGACCGTTGCAATACCCTGTTCTGGGTAGATGAACAGCCATTTCCAGTCCAGAGCCACCACTTCAACGTGCAGAGGCTTGGTATTTGCTTCTGCTTCAAGTGGCTTATACGGATCCAGAGAATGACAGGTCTGATAGGTAATCACTGCCAGGAAGAGGATAATCAGGGAAGGCACGCCCCAAATAATCACTTCAATTTTGTTGGAGTGGCACCACTTCGGCAGATACTCGGCGCTCGTGTTAGACTGGCGATACTGCCAGGCAAACAGAAGCGTCAGCAGGATGGTCGGAATCACAACAATCAGCATTGCGACTGTGGAGGTGGCAATTAGGGTTTTAACCCCTTCACCAACCGGGCCTTTCGGGTCGAGAACATCAAGTTCACACCCGGCAAGCAGCAATGCTGACGATAGGCCGCCCAATCGCGCCACTCTCGCCAGTAACTTGTTTTTCATCGCACGCCTCTTGGTTCTGACATCAAATTAGCCTCACTAAGACTCTTTGTTCTGCTGCCATAGAAGCCTGACAACAGCAAGAAAAACCGCGTTTCAACATTCCCCATCTACCACAAACACATATCAGACCGTTGTTTCCTTCATAAACACAAGGAACACGGCATATCGTGCTGGTGACAGAATGAACGGAGCGCGAAAACACCTTGCGCGCACTTTATTCCTAAAGCGCAGATTCTCAAATGTCGGAAAAGTTCCATCAGCCTTTCGTCATAATCAGGTTAGCTGATATGGCGGTGCGGCATGGGTACTCTGGTGCGATAAAAACAGAGGCAAACAACTTCACGAAATATTTCAAAATATTTCTGTATTTTTCTGGAAAATACAATTTCGCTTTCGATTTCATGCCGTTATGCGAAAATATTTTATCTCACATTTTCGTTACAAAATCTTGAATCAAGATAACGGCCTATTTTGGTACGCATTCCGGGCAAACATGCCGCCATTCATTCAGGGCATACCTTCCCATACAAAAAAACCCAGCCCTCTGAGAGGCTGGGTTTTCTTTTCGAGCATACCGGTGGAGCGCACGCCCCATGCCGACTCCTGTATAAATTAATCGTTGGAGTTTCTTACGCCCATAAACTGTAGAAGAAACTGAAAAAGGTTGATGAAGTTCAGGTACAGGCTCAACGCATCATATACGCTGCGCTTAGCTGTCATTTCCGGGCCTTCATACGCAGCAAGCTGCGGATAAGTAACCCGAATACGCTGCGCATCAAATGCACTGAACGCTGTAAAGATGAAAACACCTACAATGCTGTACACATAGTACAAAGCCGGGCTCTTCAGAAACAGGTTCACCAAGCCAGCAATCAGCAGCCCAAACAGCCCCATCATCAGGAAAGAACTAAAGCGCAATAGATTGGCTTTGGTAACGTATCCCCACAAAGACGTTGCAGCGAACATGCAGGCCGTTACCAGAAACACCCGGACAATAGATGTATCTGTATAAATAACGAATATATTGGCCATGCTAGCGCCCATGGTGGCACAAAACGCCCAAAACAGCGCTTGCGCCCCCTGTAGGGAAAGCCTGTTCAAACCAAAGGACATAACAAGCACAAATGCCAATGGCGAAAGCATAGCCACATCACCCAACAATGTTGGGCGCGGCACCAAGCCACCCGGTACCTGTACCACCTGAAAAAACAGATGGCTCAAACTTGTGTTGGCAATAACATATGCCACTATACCGGTAAGCAGCAGGCCAGATGCCATCCAGTTATAAACGCGTAGCATATAGGCCCGCAGCCCAGCATCCAGATTGGCTGCCTGAGCATTCCAGTCTGTGGGCGTAGCGGGGGATCGGTAGTCGTGACTAAACGACATGGTGTTTAACTCTCCTTGTCCGGACAGGCCGGCTTTGCTTAATACTTGTGGCTGCCCTGCCCTGTCGTCAAGGGTTACAAAGAATCAGGTCAAAAACAGGGCGCTTTATTCCTGCCTGGTTTTTATCTCTTCATATAACGCGCTCCCCCACAAATCGGCCATCACAAGCCAAGGAATAAAGTACCAGCTATGTTTTTGATTGCCGGAATTCGCCTTCCCGCCCCCATGCTGGAATTCTTTCAGCAAATTCAGACCTTCTTCCCCAATCGGGAATGGGAGCCCGAACCCTTCCTGTTTCTTCCACTGGTGATCATGGGAGAAACCTCTGATCCAGACATTATGGAGAATCTGGATGCGGGGCTGCTTTCTATCCAGACATCAACTCCGGCAACACTTGTCCACTCCGGGTTGGACGTTGTGCAACAAGGCGAGCGAATCATTCTTACGGCCAAGATTCTATCTGCCGTATGCGATCACCTTTCCGTGAAAATCAGGCGTCAGACTCAGCAAGCAGGCCTGAAGGTAAAGCGTATCTGCCACCCACTCAGCGTGCCACTAGGCACAATCTCAACTGTTCCACCAGAAGACGTCCATAACTGGTTGCGCATCCACCACAGTCTGCGTGCCCCAGAGGACGAGGTTTATGAATTCACCCTGTTCAGTTCTTGGAAAAATCGTGAAACGACAGATATGGAACTTCTGGCCGATTATGCGTTTACATCAGGTTGCATAGAACCCACACACTTGTTATAACAAGATTTGTAAGCGCCTTTCATAATCTGATTGTGAGCATAATTTCCGGCTCTACAGGCCTGTAAGCACGGGAAATTATCCCGCAGAATGGAAGCTGCTATTCCTTCCCCGTGATTGACAGACAGCGTTCCCCTTGGCTGTTGTGTGAGAAACCGGCCTGCCGGCTATCTTTTTCCTCACCGTATATAATAGTCGAGGACATGAACGCATGACCCGCCCCGCCTCCGCCAAGAGACGTTCACTGCTAGGAATTCTCGCGGCCGGAACAATCTGTGCCGCTGCTTTGCCTTACGCGGCAGTCCCTGCCCGCGCTGACGGTCAGGGTAATACGGGGGAAGCTATCATCCATGCAGATGATCACCCCGAAAACTGGCTTTCTTATGGTCGCACTTACAGCGAACAGCGCTATAGCCCCCTAGATCAGATCAACCGCTCCAACGTGGGTGATCTTAAGCTGGCTTGGTACTACACGCTGGATACCAACCGCGGGCAGGAAGCAACCCCGCTGGTGGTAGATGGCATTATGTATGCCACAACCAACTGGTCTAAAATGGAAGCGCTGGACGCTGCCACAGGTAAGCTGCTTTGGCAGTATGACCCCAAAGTGCCCGGCAACATTGCTGATAAAGGCTGCTGTGATACGGTTAACCGTGGTGCAGGCTATTGGAACGGCAAGGTTTTCTGGGGCACGTTTGACGGCCGTCTGGTCGCTGCCGATGCAAAAACCGGTAAAAAGGTTTGGGAAGTTAACACCATCCCAGCCGATGCCTCCTTGGGCAAGCAGCGCTCCTACACAGTGGATGGCGCGGTACGCGTAGCAAAAGGCCTGGTGCTGATTGGTAACGGTGGTGCTGAATTTGGTGCCCGTGGCTTTGTTTCCGCTTTTGATGCCGAAACCGGCAAGCTGAAATGGCGCTTCTACACCGTTCCGAACAACAAGAACGAACCTGATCACGCTGCATCAGACAATATTCTGATGAGCAAAGCCTACAAAACCTGGGGCCCCAAAGGCGCTTGGGTACGTCAGGGCGGCGGCGGCACTGTATGGGATTCTCTGGTTTATGATCCGGTCAGTGACCTGATCTACCTGGCTGTTGGTAACGGCTCTCCCTGGAACTATAAATACCGTTCTGAAGGCATTGGTTCCAACCTGTTCCTGGGCAGCATTGTCGCCCTGAAGCCTGAAACGGGTGAATATGTCTGGCACTTCCAGGCAACCCCAATGGATCAGTGGGATTACACCTCTGTTCAGCAGATCATGACACTGGACATGCCAGTGAATGGCGAAATGCGCCACGTGATCGTGCATGCTCCTAAAAATGGCTTCTTCTACGTTCTGGATGCCAAGACTGGTGAATTCCTGTCTGGCAAAAACTACGTTTACCAGAATTGGGCCAACGGTCTGGACCCGCTGACAGGTCGCCCGATCTACAACCCAGATGGTCTGTACACCCTGAACGGCAAGTTCTGGTACGGTATTCCTGGCCCACTGGGTGCACATAACTTTATGGGCATGGCTTACAGCCCCAAAACACATCTGGTCTATATCCCAGCTCATCAGATTCCGTTTGGTTATAAAAACCAGGTTGGTGGCTTTAAGCCGCATGCGGATTCCTGGAACGTTGGTCTGGACATGACCAAGAATGGTCTGCCTGACACCCCAGAAGCACGTACCGCTTATATTAAGGATCTGCACGGCTGGCTGCTGGCATGGGATCCGGTCAAAATGGAAACGGTCTGGAAGATTGACCACAAAGGTCCGTGGAACGGCGGCGTTCTGGCCACCGGCGGTGATCTTCTGTTCCAGGGCTTGGCCAATGGTGAATTCCACGCCTATGACGCCACAAACGGTAGCGATCTTTACAAGTTTGACGCACAGAGCGGCATTATCGCTCCGCCTATGACCTATAGCGTCAACGGCAAGCAGTATGTTGCTGTTGAAGTGGGCTGGGGCGGCATCTACCCGATTTCCATGGGTGGCGTAGGCCGTACTTCTGGCTGGACAGTTAACCACTCCTACATTGCTGCGTTCTCTCTGGATGGCAAAGCCAAACTACCGGCTCTGAACAACCGTGGCTTCCTGCCCGTAAAACCACCTGCACAGTATGACCAGAAGGTCGTTGATAATGGTTACTTCCAGTATCAGACCTACTGCCAGACCTGTCATGGTGATAACGGCGAAGGCGCAGGTATGCTGCCTGATCTGCGTTGGGCCGGTGCTATCCGCCACCAGGATGCTTTCTACAACGTAGTTGGTCGCGGTGCGCTGACGGCTTACGGGATGGATCGCTTTGACACCAGCATGACGCCGGATGAAATTGAAGCTATCCGTCAGTATCTGATCAAACGAGCAAACGACACGTATCAGCGTGAAGTGGATGCTCGGAAGAATGACAAGAACATTCCCGAAAACCCGACACTTGGCATTAACCCCTAATGCCTCGGCAGAGTTACGACGTCATTCAGCACACAGGCGATAAGTGGTAAAAATGATGATTAACAGGCTAAAAGCTGCCCTGGGGGCAGTCGCTGTCGGGCTTCTTGCGGGAACGTCCCTAGCGCATGCACAGAACGCTGATGAAGATCTGATCAAGAAGGGCGAGTACGTTGCTCGTCTGGGGGACTGTGTGGCTTGCCACACATCCCTAAATGGTCAGAAATATGCTGGTGGTCTTTCCATCAAGACCCCCATCGGCACAATTTACTCCACCAACATCACGCCAGACCCTACTTACGGGATTGGCACCTACACATTTAAAGAGTTTGATGAAGCCGTGCGCCATGGCGTGCGTAAGGATGGCGCTACGCTGTATCCAGCAATGCCCTACCCATCCTTCGCCCGCATGACGCAGGATGACATGAAGGCTCTGTATGCATATTTCATGCATGGTGTGCAGCCGATTGCGCAGAAAAATCACGCAACTGATATTTCTTGGCCAATGTCCATGCGTTGGCCGCTGTCCATCTGGCGCTCTGTATTTGCACCGGCTCCGAAGGATTTCACTCCGGCACCCGGCACAGATGCTGAAACAGCACGTGGTGAATACCTTGTAACCGGCCCTGGCCACTGTGGTGCATGTCATACACCGCGCGGCTTTGGTATGCAGGAAAAAGCGCTGGATGCATCTGGTGGGCCAGACTTCCTTGGCGGCGGTGGCGTAATCGACAACTGGATTGCCCCAAGCCTGCGCAACGATCCGGTTCTGGGCCTCGGTCGCTGGTCTGATGAAGATCTGTTCCTGTTCCTGAAATCCGGTCGTACTGATCACTCCGCAGCCTTTGGTGGCATGGCTGACGTGGTTGGCTGGAGCACCCAGTACTTCACCGATGCAGATCTGCACGCCATGGTGAAATACATTAAATCCCTGCCGCCGGTTCCGCCTGCACGTGGTGATTACAGCTACGATGCCTCTACGGCTCAGATGCTGGATTCCAACAACTTCTCCGGCAATGCTGGCGCCAAAACATATGTGGAACAGTGCGCTATCTGCCATCGTAATGATGGTGGTGGTGTAGCCCGTATGTTCCCGCCGCTAGCTGGTAACCCGGTTGTTGTTTCCGACAACCCGACATCTGTTGCTCATATTGTTGTTGATGGTGGCGTTCTGCCCCCCACCAACTGGGCACCTTCTGCTGTGGCCATGCCGGATTACAAAAACATCCTGTCTGACCAGCAAATTGCAGATGTTGTAAACTTCATCCGTTCTGCATGGGGTAACCGCGCACCGGCTAACACGACAGCAGCAGATATCCAGAAACTCCGTCTGGATCATACGCCGCTGCCAACACCGGGTTGGGCTAATGCAACTGAAGAATCCGCTACATGGGGCCTCTTCATGCCGCAGCCTTACGGCGCTGGCTGGACCTTCGCACCGCAGACACATGCTGGTGTGGATGAAGCACAGTAAAGCTTCTGCTTAAATAACCGGCCCTACTTTTATGGGCTGGTTACAAAGCGCCGTAGTGGCAACACTACGGCGCTTTTTTATATTGTTTGCATTGTAAGCGAACGGATCATCCCCACATATTTCAACAGAATGATCCACACTCAAACAAAATTGAAATGGCACGCGCCAAGTTCTGCGGAAAGCAGTGATGTTGAAACACAACTGAACTGTTTGGTGCAAGAAATCCGGCAATGCACAGCCTGTGCGCGTAAGTTACCGCTAGGCCCTCGGCCTGTTTTGCATGTTTCCCCTCACGCACGTTTACTTATTGCCGGGCAAGCCCCGGGCACACGTGTGCATGAAACCGGTATTTCCTTTAACGATGCCTCGGGAGATCGGCTACGGGGATGGCTCGGAATGAGCCGAGATGCTTTTTATGATTCCAACCGTGTAGCCATTTTACCTATGGCGCTTTGTTACCCCGGCGTACTGCCTAAGGGTGGTGATCGTCCGCCACCACCGGAATGCGCCAACCTATGGCGAGAACGTATTCTGGCTTTGCTGCCCAACCTTCGGCTGACACTTCTGGTTGGGTCTTATGCCCAGAATTACGTTTTGGGAAAAGGCAAAGTATATGAACGGACAGAGCACTTTCAGGATTTTCTGCCGCAATATTTTCCTTTGCCCCACCCATCATGGCGCACCGGGGCATGGGAGCGCAAAACCCCCATGTTTCAGGAAAAAATTATTCCTGCCCTTCGGCGCGAAGTAGCGCGTGCACTTGATGATTAAACAGAACTAAAGCACCAAAAGCAGGCGCACATCATTCACATTTGTTAACGTTGGGCCTGTTTTAATAAGGTCATCGAGTTTTTCAAAAAAACTGTAGCTGTCATGCTGTTTCAAAAAATCCTCGGCAGCTACGCCATTTTGCAGGGCACGGGCTAATGTATCCGGGGCAAATATAGCACCAGCAGCATCTTCCGTGCCATCAATACCATCTGTATCCCCCGCCAAGCCCCATATGCCTGCCTGACCATTTAAAGCCAGCGCGCAAGAGAGCAAAAATTCTGTATTCCGTCCGCCTTTTCCCGGCTTTGTGCCTGCGCGAATACTTACCGTTGTTTCCCCACCACTTAACAAAACAGCCGGAGCACGAACAGGCACAGCGTGTGCCTGAACAGAACGGGCAATGCCACTCATCACCACACCCATGACACAGCTTTCGCCTTCCAGCGCATCCCCTAAAATTAAAGGGGTCACTCCTGCTGCACGCGCCACCTCGGCTGCGGCCTGTAACGCCATAAAAGGAGTTGCTATCATTTCAACCCGATTATCTGCATTGGCAGAGTGCTGGGACGAAACTGCCGTGGTGGTGTTCTCCAAAACATGACGAACAGTATCGGGCACGTCTAAATTGTATTTATTGAGAATACGCAAAGCATCTTGAGGTGTTGTTGCATCTGGCACAGTGGGGCCGCTGGCAATAATTGCCGGGTCATCTCCTGGCACATCACTAATAACAAGCGTAACCACTTGCGCAGGAGCCGCTGCCACAGCCAGCTTGCCGCCTTTAATGGCAGATAAGTGCTTACGCACTGTGTTCATTTCAGAAATTGTTGCGCCAGAATGCAAAAGCTGGCGGCCAATGTTCTGTTTTTCTACCAGCGTGATGCCTGCTACCGGCAAAGCCAGAAGCGCAGACCCTCCACCGGATATCAAAGCAAGAACAAGATCATCTGGCCCCAACCCTTTTACGGCCTGCAATATATCATGTGCTGCCTGTTCACTCCGCGCATCTGGCACAGGGTGGGATGCTTCCAGAATTGTAATGTGGCGCGTTGGAAAAGCATGCCCATCCCGCGTGACCACAACGCCTTGCAAAGGCACATCTGACCATGCCGCCTCCAGCGCAGCAGCCATAGCGGCAGACGCCTTGCCTGCCCCCACAACAATGCAGCGGCCTTTGGGTTTTTGGGGCAGATATTCTGCCAATACCTTGAAAGGATCAGCCGCGCTAACCGCAGCATCAAACATACTGCGCAACAGGTTGCGCGCCTGTTTGTTTTGTTCTTTTGTGATGTCTGACTGCGCCAATGCAACACTCTCCTACAATGCTCTACCTTAATATCAGAGCCTGTTTATGACCCATCCGGTCTAGGTAAATGCTTTATCCAGATATGGAGAAGACGCATCAAAGAACGCTCGGTTCTCTGCAAGTTCTGTTTCTATCACCCGCAAACTGGCTAATGCCCGCAGCATCTCTTCACGCACAGAAAGGTTTGCTTCGGTTTCTTCACAGTTCAACAAATACTCTACAGCTATATGTGTTGCCCGCGCAGTTCGACCGTATTGCCCACCATATCGGCCAGTAAAACGCTGCATGCGTTCCATCATCACTTCTACGGCTTTCTGTGCCTCTGGTGGCAGAATATTCTTCGCTAAAACGGTACGTAACCGCAACACATTGAGCGCAATGGTCATACTAGACAACACGCCACTTAAATACCGCTCCAGCACATAGGTATTGCCATCATCTGTCGCCATGGTGGAAAGGCGTACAAACCCATCTACACTTCGCCCAATAATTTCCGTTACAGCGGGCGGTCTGCGCTGGCCTGCCAAACGACGCAGACCGCGCAGAATATTCACACGCATATCCCACCGCAAACCATCTGGATCGTATGGCAGAAACACGCGGTACATCCACATGCAGAACATCATAGCCAACAACAGAGGCATGGCAGTGTTGAAATACATGATTTCATCCATCCGCCCCTGATTGATCGGCCCCACCAGAATAGGCAGAAACAGATTATAAGCGACTGCTGCAAGCACCAGCGGTGGCCATGCAAAAGCCAATCCACCAATCAGCATGGGCACAGCCAAACACATGGCCATCATTTCGTAAATTGTAGGCTGTGCCATCACCCACAGATCAAGCAGTGCGCTCATGCCAATCACGCACACAGTGCCGTGCAAGAATGCCTGCGTGGCAAGGGCTGGCTGCTCCAAAGTGGAAAACAGCGCACATACAATGCCTACAAACATAATAAATGTCAGACCATCTGGCCAAGCGGTGGTAATCCATAGAACACCAGCCAAAAAGATGGTGACAGAAGCCCGCAAGCTATTGGTAAACGCCATCCGCCAGTCTCTGTAAGACTTCATGGGGTAGCGGAAATGGTCATGCGGCTGCGGGTTGCGGCTCATTTCAAA
This sequence comes from Acetobacter sp. DmW_125128, assembly GCF_008704325.1. Lineage (NCBI taxonomy): Bacteria > Pseudomonadati > Pseudomonadota > Alphaproteobacteria > Acetobacterales > Acetobacteraceae > Acetobacter > Acetobacter sp. DmW_125128. The sequence goes on from NZ_VHOP01000013.1 coordinate 60,412, forward strand.
CTGCTCAATGGCCAGATACAGCTCTTCCAGCATGGTATCCAGCTTATGCAGCAATTGCACTTGCCGAGTCAGCACTTCATCCTGCTGCTCATCAAGCGGGGGATGCGTGGCCGCTTCCATTTCCTTTTCCAGACACCCAGCGGCAAGTTGCCGACATGTTGCCCGTAAAGATGTGAGATCCCGCAAAACTGGCTCAATAGGCTGATCGTTATCCAGCCTGTCTGGCAAAGCTTGCAAAAAAGTGCTCACTTGCTGGGCTGTATCCTGATATTCCGCACCCTGACTGTGCGGTACCTCTAGCAGCGCACCCAAATCCAACCCGCGTGACAATAGTACCGTAATAGCTGCCAAGGCAGCTCTGGCATGATCACCTTCATGCTGATGTTTGCCCATTTCAATTTCGGCAAACTCAACCTGATCGCTCAGCGCGATAAGAGTAGAAAACACACCGGGGGAATTTGCCACAGCCCGTCTATCACCCTGCAACAAGCGCAAAATGGCGGGCACGGCACCTTTAAGGGCTTGCACAAAGTTGGTTGCCAATCGTGTTCTGGCCCGCAACCCTAACTGATACTGGAAAAGGGATGAAATTGTGGTTTCCACCACAATACCAAGCGTAATGTACGTGGCACGCGCCATTGCGATCTGAAAAATATGATCGGGCGCAACTATGCCATCCAACGCAATAATAACGTACGTAAAACCCGATGCCCGCATACCGTGAATACGATAATTGGTCATGGCGGCTGGGCCGGGCAGCAACGTGCCTATAAAGCAGAAAGTGCCAATTCCTACCGCCACAAAAAAGATATACAGCAGCGGAGATTGCGGCATGCTGGCCACCAGCACGATGGCACATATTGTGCCCACCACCATGCCAAACATATGCCAGCGCGCCTTGGCAATGGATTTGCCGCGCGTGCCTTGCGCCACCATCCAGACAGTAAGGGCCGCCCATTGCGGGCTCCCCAGTTCCCACCACAAGGCAATGCCAAGAGCGATTAAGGATGAAATGGTGGTGCGAAGCGCATACCCAAAAGAAAGTAGATTGGGCGCAAACAACCAACGTAAATGGTCAAGCTTGCGTGGTGGGCCGCCACCAACAAGCGTCTGCCGGACAATAATAGAGACCGACCGCCAAAGCTGCCCCAAGGAAAGCGTCATGCTTTTCACGCGGCCAAACCTGAGGTGCTAATGGGGAAACAACGTGCCATACATCTTCTCTTACCCCAACATGGCAGAAAAGCGTATTCACACCTCATATGTTCTGTTCAGCACCCAGATGCGCAAACAGAACATATGAATGTTGAAAGAGCTTATTCTTTGTACGTCAATAAAGTGGAAACAGGGGCATCTACTTTATTACGGCCACCCAAACTTGTTAATTCCACCATAACAGAAGCGCCTACCACGTTCGCTCCCGCCTTACGCAGCAGCGCTACAGAAGCAGCCAAAGTACCGCCGGTTGCCAGCAGATCATCCATAACCACCACGCGCTGACCGGGCTGGATGGCATCTGCCTGAATTTCCAGCGTATCGCTGCCGTATTCCAGATCATAGGTGTGGGAAATGGTGTCACCCGGCAGCTTGCCACATTTACGCAGCATCAGCAGCCCACAACCCAAGCGATCCGCCAACGGTGCGGCTGTTAAAAACCCGCGGGATTCAACGGCAGCCAGCAGATCTGGCTTAAGCGGCGCCACCTGCCGTGCCAAACGCCCCATGGCCAACTGCCATGCATCCGGATTCCGCATCAGGGTGGAAATGTCGTAAAATAGAATGCCCGGTTTAGGAAAATCGGGAACGTGCCGGATAAAGCGCTTGAGGTCGATTTCCTCATGTGCCGTCATGGCCTTAATAATCCTTCCTGCGTGCCAGCCTTGGCTGGCCCTCTGTTACTTCTGCCTTGTATCCTGCCAAAAAAGAAGAACACGTTCGGGCAATCCGGCGCCCGCTCTATCCTGCATACGCCGGTTCTGCAAGGTATGGCGGCTTTTCCCTTATGGTCTGCTTATGCTCCAGTGCGCGCACTCAGTGCTGCTGTTACCACTTCCATCAGGCCATCTCTGCGGAAAGGTTTGGCCAAAAGCCGCGCACTGGCCACGCCACCTTCGGGGAGTTTGGAATCCGCTGTAAGATCTCCCGACATATAAACGACAGCCAGTTCAGGATACCGTTCCACCAGCACGCGTGAGAGGGTTAGCCCATCCAGTGGGCCGGGCAGTTGAATATCCGTTACCAACAGATCAAGAGGCCCTTCCGCAGCCGCTGCCACATCAAAAGCCTGCTCACCATCTCCAGCTTCTAACACACGATGGCCAGCCATGCTCAGAATGGTCACAACAATATCGCGGATAGCGGCATCATCTTCCACCACCAGCACTTGCAAAGCCTGTGATGGCGCTGATTTGCTGATTTTAGGCAACACCGCTGGCTGCAAAACCTGTGCGGCAGAAAGAGCCGCAGCCTTGGGCAACCACAAGGAAACCTCTGTTCCGCTGCCACTCCCTGTTGCCACCACAACCCGCCCCTTCACCTGTTGGGAAAAAGCCAGAACCATGGCCATACCAAGCCCTGTGCCTGCGCCCTCCCGTTTGGTGGTAAAAAACGGTTCAAACAGGTGGTCCAACACCTCACGCGTCATACCACTGCCGCTGTCAATCACATCCAACCGCACCCAATCCCCGGCAGGCAGCGGAGTCGGGTCTGAAACCACGCGCATGTTGCGACCTTCCTCAACGGGCAAGCTCATCAGATCTGCGTTGACAGAGAATGTGACATTACGGGCGGCAATACGCAGTCGGCCACCGGATGGCATGGCATCTCGCGCATTGATAGCCAGATTGAGCACAGCACTTTCAAGCTGCGCTGGATCTGCACGCACAGGCCATACACCTGAGACATCAGCACATTCCACCACAATTCTGGGGCCGATAACACGCGCCAACAATCCATCCAGCAAAGAAAACAGATCGGCCAGATCAAAACAGTCTGGCACGCCAGTTTGTTGCCTGCGCATAAAGGAAAGAAGCTGGCTTGTAAGGGCTTCAGACCTATGCCCGGCATGTGTGGCGGCAGACAGATATTCCTGCCGTTGCTCTACCTGATCTGGCAGATCGTGCTCTGCCGCAAGCTCCAGATTTCCCAAAATGACGGTGAGAAGATTTTTGAAATCGTGAGCAATACCTGCGGTAAACTGCCCCAGTGCTCGCAGCTTTTGCGCCTCACCCAATGCACGTTCACTGCGCAAACGCATGGTGATATCTGCGGCTGTCAGCACAAACCCACGCCGCTCTGCTGCACCATCTGGGGCAAAAAACAAGGTGCGGCACAATTCCAGATCTGCGCCGTTAATGCCTTTGCACTCCACGACGACAGGTGGTGCAGGCTGCCCTTTGGCCAAGCTGGTTTCCACATGTTCCAATGGTTCAAGCAGCGGCACACCATCTACCACCAGCACTGCGCTTAAATCATTGTAAGATAGGCCGGGCTTGAAAAAGCTCTTTTCCAAGCCCAAGGCCATAGCCAGTTGTTCGTTCCAGTGCCACAAATGGCCATCAGCACCAAACACAGCCACGCCAAGGCTCAAGCTGTCCAACGTTGCCCGCAAACGCAATGCCAGATCACGCGATGAAGCCTCTGCCCGCGCTGCCGCCAAGGAAGAACGATCCAACACCCAGCCCGCAGAAACAAGGCTGAAAACACCAGTAAGAATACCCAGCAACGCCAAGCGCCGCTGCCAACTTGTGTTGCGCAGCATGTTGGCAACACGGTCTGCCTGATCCAGCGTACTGGCACGGCTTAGAATAGAAAGATTCTGATCCAGATCCGCCAGAAGCTGCGCCCCTCCGGCGGGAGTCCCCTCTGGGGAATGGGGCCAGGCGCTTATGGTTTCAAGCTGCTGCCACACGCTTTGCAGCGGTTCTACACGGCCCCCACCCTCTCGCAGTTGAACGACGCGAAAGGATTCAAACCCACGCCGCGCATCAGAAAGTTGTTGAATAGCCTGAATGTAACAACTGCCATCCTGCAGCCTATGCTCGGCCATCCAGGCGTAATGGCATATGCGGGCATCACTGGTGGCATGGTGCAACCCGCGCAAGTAATTGCCTGCTGCGGTGCTCTGACGATCCAGATTACCATGCCGGGCCATTTCATTACCCAGCTCAATCCCCATTGTGCCAAAAGTTACAATCAGCAGCCCGGCGCCAATAAGCGCCAGAATGTGGGCCCGTCTTGCTGGATGCCGTGGCATGTTATGCACGCTCCCTTCCTTAACGCCATCTTTTCATCTGGACTGGGCCGCAGTCCTGTCACCGTCAAGAGCAGAGCGGGCATAACCGCTTTTTGTGCAATTTTTAGTTCACATTCTGTCGATGAGGGCGCGATAGACCCGCCAAGAACATCAGAATAGCACCACAACACATGCATCCTGCCATAGGAATTGCAGAAACAGCCGGAAATTGTCCAACCACAACACCAGCCACAGCCCCAAACACATATTGTAGGGTGCCAGCCAAAGCAGATGCCGCCCCGGCAAGAGACGGATGATCCGCCAAAGCCCCCATCATGGCATTAGGAAAAATAATGCCAGTAGGTGCAAGTGCCAGCAGCATAGCCGCAATAACCAACCACACTTCATATGGCTGCCATGCCGGAGGTGCGTACCAAGCGCTCCACAAACTTACTGCTACCAGCAAAACTCCCCCGACAACGGAAAGACAGATAGCCCCCTGAAGCAGTTTGCCAGAATCGATGCGCCCGACCAAAAGCCCGTTCACCTGCGAAGCCCCGATCATGAACACCGCAAAGAACCCAAACAGCATGGAAAAATGCAGCGGTGAGAAATGAAACAACTGCACAAACACAAAAGGCGCTGCGGTAAGGTAGCTAAAGGACATGAAGGTAGAAAAAGCCGTTATCAGCGCATGGCTGGCAAAGGCCCGATCCCGAATCAGGGTGACGTAACGTGATACCAGCGTGAAAGGAGAAAGAGCCACGCGCCGGTCATATGGCAGTGTTTCTGGTAGAATAAACAGAATCAACGCCACACATATCGCGCCATAGGCCGCAGAAGCCCAAAAAATAATCCGCCAGGAAACAAACTCAACAACCAACCCGCCCAGCATAGGGGCCAGAATGGGCACAACACCCATCACCATAACCAGCTGAGACATCATGCGTGCTCCGGCATTACGGTCTGGCACCATATCGCGCACACAAGCTGTTGGAATAACCAGACTGGCAGATGCCCCAACGGAGGCCACAAACCGCGCAATGGAAAATGTGGTGATATCTGGCGCAAACGCACATACGGCAGAAGCCACGGCATACAGAGCATTGCCTATAAGCATAGGTTTGCGCCGCCCAAACCTATCGGACAAGGGGCCTACAGTAATTTGCCCAATAGCTAACCCAACAAACCAGATAGACAATGTGAACTGCACATTGCCCGCACTTGTATGGAAGGTCTGCTCCATGGCCGGAAAAGCTGGCAGATAGATATCTGTCGAAATAGGTCCAACGGCTGTCAGGAACCCTAAAAGCACCGGCATCCACATGGGGATGCGCCCACCAATAAAAGACGTTCCGGCATCCCGCACAGCAGAGGGAGAAGCCATAAGCAGCACTCCAAAAACAAACAAAAACAGAAGGAAAAAGAAAAATGTCTGGCAAAAAGACAGGCAACAGGCCAGCGCCTTTTATTTTACAACGGGCGTAAGATCAGCCTTTAATTCCTGACATCTCAGCAGCAGCCAGACCATATATGGATCAGGAAACCTGCCGGGCTATACGTGCATGCCGCCATAACCACACGCCAATAGCGCCAGAAAGCACAAACAACGCGCCACCTGCTGCATACTGCCAAAAAGTACCTACCTGAACCCCCGCGCCCAACAAAACGGCAACAAGGTTCTGCGGTATGCTCCCCAAAAGGGTTGCTGTAAAAAACGGCAGCACATCCATACCTGAAATGCCCCCCAAAAGATTCAGCAGTAACGCAGACCCCACGGGCAGCAGCCGCAAGGTAAGAATACTTGAAAACGGCTGACGTGTCAGAAATGCGTCCATTTGGGCAAAACGTTGCCCCAATTTCTGCCGCGCCCATGCGCGCCCGCCCCATCTGGCCCAGAAAAACCCTGCCAAGCACCCCAATGTGGAGGCTATGGTGATAAGTGCAAGACCTTCCCACAAACCATAAGCCAATCCGGCGGCAAATCCGGCCACCTGACGTGGCAGCCCAAACCCGCACCACAAAACAGCGCCAGATAAAAACACCATGCGGCCCCACACGCCTTGGCGCAGCACATCTGTGCCATGCAACATACTGTGGAGAGCTGGCACATGCCGCAACCCAACCGCCCCCACCACCAATACAAGCAGCATGAGCAGCGGACGCAGAAGCGATACAGAAGACCGGGAGGGTGGACGAATATGCTGTTCCATCCAGCCTAGCGGTACCATCTTCTTGCAGCAGCCCGCAAGCTGGCTGTAAACCCGATACAGAAATTTAACCCACAGCGCCAAAGGCTGCCATGCCCACCTCATCATCCCCCCAGACAGACATGACACCCGCCCACCGCAAACTCATTTCAGGCTGGCTGTTTCTGCTTTGCTTCATGCTGCTGGGCATGATCGCCATTGGTGGCGTAACGCGCCTGACAGGATCGGGCCTTTCCATTATGGATTGGCAGCCCGTAAGCGGTTTTATTCCGCCTCTTTCCCATGCTGAGTGGGAAAGGTTGTTCGCACTTTATAAAACCATTCCGCAATATCACCTTCAGCACGAAGGATTTGGGCTGGAAGGGTTCCAGAGAATTTTCTGGGCAGAATGGATTCACCGCTTCTGGGGCCGCCTGATGGGGCTGGTTCTTCTGCTGCCTCTGATCTGGTTTGTTGTGAGAGGCATGATCACGCGCCGGTTGGCCCTGCGTTTGTTCATCTTCTTCATTCTGGGTGCGCTACAGGGCGCCATTGGGTGGTTTATGGTGGCTTCTGGCTTCCGCCCCAACAGCACGGCAGTAGAACCTATACGGCTTGTGCTGCACCTGAGTGCAGCCCTGTTGCTTTATGGCGCCATTTTGTGGACGGCATTTTCTATCCGTTGGCCTGTAGCAGAAAGTCATACCTCATCCTCCGCCGCACGCATGGCCAAGCGGTTGGCCTGCTTTACTATTGTGCTACTGTGCACCACGATTATTGCCGGTGGGTTTACGGCTGGCACACATGCGGGGTTCCTGTTCAACACCTTCCCGCTGATGGATGGGCATTTGATCCCGACAGATTACGCCCAACTTTCCCCTTTCTGGATGAACTGGTTCATCAACAAAGCGGCTGTGCAGTTTGACCACCGCCTTCTGGCCACCCTTACAGCCCTCAGCATTGGCGCTGTGTTATTTGTTGGCCTGAAAGCAACAGATCTGGGGGCTAAAGCGCATAACGCCTTCATCCTTTTAGGGTGGGCCGTTGTTATCCAGTACGCGCTAGGCGTTACCACTTTGTTGCTGGTCGTGCCTGTGTGGGCAGGTGCGGTGCATCAAACATTCGCTGCCGTGTTGCTGGGTGTTATGCTGTATGTGCTGCATTGCCTGCGTGGCACAAAAGCTATGGCCTAAAGGGCATTTAACAACGTTTACTGTTGCGTTTGAAAAACAGGACGGTATGGTGCTGTGCATGAATTCCGAGTGGTTCACGTCCGATTCCCTGCACACCCGTAAATTGACGGGTGCGGGCGGCGTGGCCCTCCGTCTGGATCTTCTCCTTCGACTAATCTGCCCCTGAGCGAGCCAGGTGGCCAAGCGCTGCCACGCCCAGGGGAGAACGAAAAGAGCGCCCGTGCATAAACGGGCAGAATATGGCACAGCCCCTCTATTCTTGTTCCAGACCAGACTTTTTCAGGAAGAATTCCATGTCTGCTGATACCACCAGCTTCAATCATCCGTCCTTTGGCCGCATGACGCCAGACCGCGTGATTGTGTTTGACACCACCCTGCGTGATGGCGAGCAATCTCCCGGTTTTTCTATGAACCTGGCAGAAAAGCTCCGTATGGCGGAAGCACTGGCCAATCTGGGTGTAGACGTGATTGAAGCGGGCTTTCCTGTTGCCTCCAAAGGTGATTTCGAATCCGTTAACGAGATTGCCAAACACACCAAGGGTTCCGTTATCTGCGCACTGGCACGCAGCGGCGGCGCCAAGGATATTGCCGCTGCGGGTGAGGCTCTGGCCCCGGCAGAACGTAAGCGTATCCACAACTTTATTTCCACTTCTCCGCTGCACATGAAATACAAGCTGCGGATGGAACCAGAAACTGTTCTGGAACTGATTACCTCCGGCAACGCAGCCGCCCGTAATCTGACAGATGATGTGGAATGGTCTGCTGAAGATGGCTCCCGCACAGAACCAGATTTTCTGTGCCGCTGTGTAGAAGCCGCTATTAAGGCTGGCGCTACCACCATCAACATTCCCGATACGGTTGGGTACGCCACGCCAGAAGACATGGAAAAGATTTTTTCCATGCTGCGCCAGCGCGTACCGGGAGCAGATCAGGTGATCTTCTCTGCCCATAACCATAATGATCTGGGGCTGGCTGTTGCCAATACACTGGCCTCTATCCGTGGTGGTGCACGGCAGGTGGAATGCACCATCAACGGCATTGGCGAACGTGCCGGGAATGCTGCGCTGGAAGAAATTGTTATGGCGCTGCGCACACGGCATGACCAATACCCCTTCACCACCGGCATTCACACCGAAGGGCTGCTGAAGGTTTCTCGGATGCTGGCCACCATCACCAGCTTTGACGTGCAGCCTAACAAAGCCATTGTGGGCCGTAACGCCTTTGCGCATGAAAGCGGCATCCACCAGGATGGCGTGCTGAAAAATGCCGCCACCTATGAAATCATGACCCCCGAAAGCGTGGGTTGGACACGCTCCTCCCTCGTAATGGGCAAGCACTCCGGCCGGGCCGCATTCCGCGATAAGCTGAAGGTGCTGGGTTATGATGGCATGGATGACACACGCCTGAACGAAGCCTTCACCCGCTTTAAGGATCTGGCAGACCGCAAAAAGGTTGTGTACGACGATGACATCATCGCACTGGTGGACGATGAAGCCCGTGATCATGACCGCATCCGCTTTGGTGCGCTAAGCCTGAAATCCATTTCTGGCCAGCCTTCCGAAGTTGATCTGGAACTGAGCGTGGATGGCAAAGCCATTGAAGCCAAAGCCACAGGCAACGGCCCAGTGGATGCCGCCTTTAACGCGCTACGCAAGACCTTCCCGCATGAAGCGCGTCTGGCCCTGTTCTCTGTTGGTGCCGTAACCGAAGGCACTGATGCGCAGGCCCGCACAACCGTGCGTCTGGAAGAAGCCGGTAAGATGGTAGATGGCCAAGGCGCAGATGCAGATACGGTTGTTTCTGCCGTGCGTGCTTACGTGCATGCACTAAACAAGCTGCTGGTTAAACGGGCTCGGACAGAACCAGAAGCCCTGACAGCCTGAAAAAACTTTTCAGGCCCTCCTGCAAAACCGGGCAGACAAACCTTACCTTGACATTATATGTCAGTTTCTTGACGGAAGGTCTTGTCTGCCTCGTTACGCACCGGTAATTCCTGCTCACATATTTCCAAAGCAGCAGGGGCGGGTTAGCGTGTCCGGCTTTCTCGCCCTCTGTTGTATGGTGCCCGCTTCAACCAGGAGTCCTGGATGTTTTCTCGTCTGCTCGGTCTCATGTCTGCCGACATGGCTATTGACCTGGGTACTGCCAACACCCTTGTTTACGTAAAAGGACGGGGTATCGTACTGAACGAACCCTCTGTTGTGGCTATTGCAGATATACGAGGAAAAAAGCAGCTTCTTGCCGTAGGGGAAGAAGCCAAGCAGATGGTTGGTCGTACCCCGGGCAATATTACGGCCATTCGTCCCATGCGTGATGGCGTGATTGCTGATTTTGAAGTGGCGGAAGAAATGATCAAACATTTCATCCGCAAGGTTCATAATCGTCGCGCTTTCGCCAGTCCCCAGATTATTGTGTGTGTGCCTTCTGGCTCCACTGCGGTAGAACGGCGTGCCATTCAGGAAAGTGCGGAAAGCGCTGGTGCCCGGCGTGTGTTCCTGATTGAAGAACCCATGGCAGCCGCCATAGGTGCGGGCCTGCCGGTTACAGAACCTTCTGGCAGCATGATTGTAGATATTGGCGGCGGCACAACAGAAGTGGCCGTTATCTCCCTCGGCGGCATTGTGTATGCACGTTCCGTACGCGTGGGCGGAGATAAAATGGATGAAGCCATTATCTCTTATATTCGTCGTACCCACAGCTTGTTGATTGGTGAAAGCTCAGCAGAGCGTATCAAGATCAGCCTGGGCTCCGCCATGATGCCAGATGAGCCTTATGAAAATGGCCCGTGGCAGGATGTTAAAGGACGTGATCTGATTAACGGTGTCCCGCGTGAAGTTCAGGTTTCACAAGCGCAAATTGCAGAAAGCCTTATGGAGCCTGTAAGCCAGATTGTGGATGCCGTAACAACTGCGCTGGAAAACACGCCCCCGGAACTTGCTGCCGATATTGTTGATAAAGGCATTGTTCTGACCGGTGGTGGCGCATTGCTTTACCGGCTGAGTGACGTACTGCGCCTTGCAACAGGCTTGCCTGTTACAGTAGCTGAAGATGCACTTTCCTGCGTGGCTTTGGGTACAGGCCGCGCGTTGGAAGAAATGAAACGTCTGCGCAACGTGCTAACAACCATGTATTAACCCAAGGCACCAGCTATCTGGCTGTAACCCGGCGCCAGAATGCAAATGGGCATGCCTTTCGCTTTCCTTCCCTCTGATAGGGGTTCCCGGCTTTTATGATCCCGGTTTCCATCCAGGTAAGACAAGCTCTTGGCAAACTGGTTTTGCCAGTGCTGCTGCTGTTGTCTGTCGGGATTATTATTGCAGGCCAAGCCGATAGAAAGCTGGCTGATACTGCGCGTATGTATGTGGCAGATGCTTTGGCCCCTTTGTGGGGGCTTATTGCCCATACGCAAACAGATGTTAGCCACCTTGTGCAAGGCATAAAAGATGCCCGCCATCTGGCGGAAGAAAACGCCAAACTCCAAACCGAAAATGCCAAACTGCGCCGGTGGTATGATGTTGCAGTCTCTCTTGCGCGGGAAAATGATAGCTTAAAGACAGAACTGCACTGGGTGCCAGAACCTACCCCAGCCTTTGTAACGGGCCGAGTAGTGGCAGATAGTGGTGGCATGTATGCCCGCGCTGTTTTGCTTGTGGCTGGCACCACCAGTGGCGTGCATGTTGGCAATGTTGCTTTAGCAACAAATGGTCTAGCAGGACGCGTTACCGAAGTTGGCCCACATGCAGCCCGCATCTTGTTAATAACCGATATTGCCAGCCGCCTGCCCATTGAGCTGGAATCCAGCCATGCCACGGCCATAATGGCAGGCGACAACTCCCCCATGCCAAGGCTGATGTATTATCCGCAGGATTCACGCCCCATTGAAGGGGAGCGTGTTGTAACCAGTGATCAAGCTGGCGCCTTCCCCATGGGGTTGCCTATTGGCACGGTACATTACCTGCACCCGGGGCAACCAGTTGTGCAGCCCTTTGTGCAATTGGATAAACTGACCATGCTGCGTGTGTTCGATTTTGGACAATCTGAAATTGAGCCGCCTGATGCTCCGGGCCATGTACCACTTACCCGCCCGCATCGGCCATTAGCACTGCCTTTCAAAACACTTCTGGGACAAGGACAGGAAGGGTAACCTGATGTCCGATCCCTCACCCCCATCATGGGACCCAGATCTTGAACCGCGCCTAACGCTCGGCCAGAAGCTTGACCGCACAGCGCGCCATCTGTTGCCATCTGCTTTTATTGTTCTGGTTATTATCTTTTTTTCGGCACCCCTCGCCATTCCCGGTTCTGCCGAACTGCTTTCTGCCATTGTTATCGGCTCTGTATTTTTCTGGTCTGTTTGGCGGCCTACCGGTATGCCTGCGCTGGCGCCTTTCTTGCTGGGCCTGTTTATGGATCTGGTTGGCTTTACACCTTTGGGCGTAAGCTCATTTATTCTGCTTCTGGTTTACGGAATCAGCACCTATGCCCGATTTGGGCTCATGCGTATGAATTTTTTAGTAGTATGGTGCCTTTACGGTCTGATAGGTGGAGCCGCCTCTTTCCTACAGTGGGCATTGGCATGTTTGTTCCGGCTGCATGGCCTTGATCCGGCTCCTGCCTTTTTTGAAGCACTACTGTGCATAGGGGTTTATCCGTTGCTTTCCGCCACTTTCTCATGGTTCCTGCATATTCTGGATGAAAAGGAATCCGCATGAACAGGCATGAAAGCTTCTTATGTGGCTGAAGCGGCGCAAGAAAGAAAACCGGCGTTTTCTACCTGTTCGTGAACAGAAAGACCCTGCCCGTGGCGTTTTTACACGCCGAGCGCTGCTGTTTATGGCTGTCCAAACGGTGGCGTTGGGGGAGCTTGGCCGCCGCCTGTATAAAATCCAGATAGAAGATGGTGACCATTATGCCCGCATGGCCGCCAAAAACCGTATCAGCAAGCGCCTTTTGGCACCACCACGCGGGCGTATTGTAGACCGCTACGGCGTGGCCCTTGCCAATAACAAGGAAAACTGGCGCGCCCTTTTGATGCCTGAAGAAACCACGGATGTAGCAGGCACGATTGAACGCTTTTCCAGCATTATTCCGCTAGATGAACGTGACCGCACACGAATCGCGCGTGAAATACGGCATCAACGGCGCTTTGTGCCGGTCATGCTGCGAGATTTCCTCTCGTGGGATGAAATGGCACGTATTGAACTCAACGCCCCCTCTCTCCCCGGCGTGTTGATTGATGTGGGCACACGCCGCGTTTACCCGGAAGGCGAACTACTCGCCCATATTATCGGCTACGTAGCCCCGCCCAATGAAAAAGATGTGGCCCGTTCTGCTTTGTTGGCCCTGCCAGGGATGCGCGTAGGCCGTGCGGGTATTGAGCAAAGTCAGGATGACAATCTTCGTGGCACGGCCGGATCTGTGGAAATGGAGGTCAACGCCGTTGGACGTGTGATGTCTGAGCTAAACCGCGAAGAAGGCGTGCCGGGTGAAGAAATCAGCCTAACCATAGATCGCGCGCTTCAGCAAAAAGTACTGAACGCCATCGGAGATCAAACAGCCTCTGCCGTGGTGATGGACTGCCAGAATGGCGAGGTGCTTGCCATGGTCAGTACACCCTCGTTTGATCCCTCATTGTTTGATAGTGGCGTAAGCCATGCGCAGTGGATTGAATGGACAAACAACCAGCGCACACCCCTTATCAATAAAGCTGTGGCTGGGGTATACCCTCCCGGTTCCACCTTTAAACCCGCCGTTGCCATGGCGGCTTTAGAATCTGGCCTTGTTTCCCCCACAGATCGTTTTTTCTGCCCCGGTCACCTAGATGTCGGTGGTACACGCTTTCACTGCTGGTCTCGGTGGGGGCATGGGTCTGTTGATCTGCATCTGGCGCTTAAATATTCCTGCGACGTTTATTTTTACGAAGTCGCACGTCGTATAGGCATGGAACGTATTGCAGCCACAGCCCATAAATTCGGCCTTGGCACGCAGTTGGATATCGAGTTGCCCCATACCCGCACCGGCCTCATTCCCACTCCCGCATGGCGGCAGGCTCACCACCACCATTGGAATGGCGGAGATACAATTGTAAGCGGCATTGGGCAGGGGTTTGTACAGGTTACGCCTTTACAACTGGCGACCTATACAGCCCGCATTGCCTCTGGCCGGGCCGTGCAGCCCCATCTTGTGCGCGCCATAAACGGAGAAATTGGCAAGCAAGTACAGCCAGACCATTGGCCCACCCTTGATATGCCAGACAGATATCTGGCAGCCCTGCGCTCTGGCATGTTTGCTGTTATTAACGAACCGCATGGAACGGCCCCCAAAGCGCGGCTGGATCTCCCCGGCATCACTATGGCTGGCAAAACGGGTTCTGCACAGGTACGGCGTGTTTCACGCGCATTGCGTGAAAGCGGGCATTTTAACTCTGCCAATCTGCCATGGGAGTATCGGCCGCACGCGTTGTTTATCTGCTTCGCCCCGTATGATTCCCCACGTTATGCTGTTTCTGTTGTGATCGAACACGGAAACGCAGGTGCAGATGCTGCAGCCCCTCTGGCCCGTATTATCATGCGCGATACTTTGTTGCGTGATCCGGTAACACACACCACGCCGCCGCCAGAAAGTGTAGCTGATGCAAGCAGCCTGGTAAGTGATCCATGAAGTTTCATAAACGGCTGCTCCGGGCAGAACCAAGCTTCCGCCTGATGTCCAAGTTATGGCGTATCAGTTGGTTGTACATTCTACTGATCTGCACATTGGCTGGCGTTGGGTACGTTACACTCTATTCTGCCGGTGGTGGCACGCCTTACCCTTTTGCGGCCCCACAAGCTGCACGCTTTGCTGTGGGTTTGGTAATGATGATTACCATCGCCATGCTTCCCCCACGCATGCTTATCCACGCGGCAGCACCCATGTATGTGCTTTCGCTTATCCTGCTTGTAGCTGTGTTACGCATGGGCCATGTAGGCAAGGGCGCAGAACGCTGGTTGATTATAGGCGGGTTGCAGGTTCAACCCTCAGAATTCGCCAAAATTGCGCTGGTTCTGGCGCTTTCTGCATGGTTTTCTCGCATAAGCTATGCCCGTATGGGCAACCCTTTGTGGTTGATTCCTCCTGCGCTTATCGTACTTGTGCCTGTTGGCCTTGTATTAAAGGAACCTAACCTTGGCACTGCCGTCATTATTGGCGGCATTGGCGCATCTCTGTTTTTTGCGGCAGGCATGCGACTTTGGCAAATTGTGCTGCTTTTACTTCCCGTACCTTCGCTTATCAAATTTGCATACAACCATCTGCATGATTACCAACGCGCGCGCATAACCACCTTTTTGCATCCGGAAAATGATCCACTAGGAGCAGGCTACAATATCATCCAGTCTAAAATTGCCTTGGGTTCTGGCGGTATGTGGGGGCAGGGCTATCTGCATGGATCACAAGGGCAATTAAACTTTCTGCCTGAAAAGCAAACAGACTTCATTTTTACAATGATTGCAGAAGAATGGGGCTTTGTTGGCGCTGCTGCTGTTATCGGGTTGCTGCTCATAATCATTCTGGGCGGCATGATCATGGCTATCCGCTGCCGTAACCGCTTTGGGCGCCTTATTGCCCTTGGTATCAGCATGAACTTCTTTTTCTACTGCTTGGTTAATCTTTCCATGGTGATGGGCGCTATCCCTGTAGGGGGGGTGCCTCTACCATTGGTCTCTTACGGTGGCTCCGCCATGCTGAATGTTATGCTGGGGTTTGGGTTGCTCCTTTCAACATGGGTTCATCGTGATTCTGTTAACGATGGGGAAGAAGAAGACGCCAACAAAGATCTTATCTGATAAAATCAGTCTCATGCTTCCGATACCGCAGTTGCGTTCCTTATATAAAAAAGGGCCACCCTCAATATCAGGATGACCCTTTTTTATATCACTTCGCAGTTTAAGCTATTTAGCACTCACGGGCTGCATCACGTGCAAGATCCAAAGCTGCGCGATATCATGCGCACCATTATCTCCTTCAACACTACGCAAAGCAGCCAGAGCCTGATCCTTATGGCCAGCATAAAGCTCTGCAAGTCCTAAGTGCAGGCGCGCAATATTCACGTCACTTACACCTTTGCTGATGGCCTGCTGCATAAGTTGCAAGCCTTTATCAGCCTGCCCAAAAGTAACGTAATTGTACCCGACTGTCAGCAAATCATCCCCATTGCTGGCAGAAGCAGCCGCCTGCTCATCTGCTGCAATGGAAGCCTTTTTGGAAGCTACAGCTTTTTCAACCATAGCTTTCAAACGGGCTTGACGGGGAGCCTCCGCCCCCTGCCCTAAAATACCAGATTGGTAACCTTGATTCATCAGATCCAGCGCCAGTTGCGGCGTATTTTGCTGGACAGCAATTTCCGTCATATCCATAAAATCACGCGCTTGGGAAACATCCCCAACGGCCAAACGGATACGATAAACATCCAACTGTAAGGATGCCGGAATTTTGGTATTTACCACCAGTTCATGCAGCAACAGCGCCCAGTATTCCTTTTTAGGGTAATACGTTGCCAGCAGAACGTATGCGTGGGTTGTAGCGGCAGAATCCTTTAGTGCCGTCGCACTAGCTGCAAGCATTTGCAGTTCAGATTCTGTTGGTGTTTTGCCAGCCTTTATGGCGGCACCCGCCTGTTGCTTCACCACCTTGATGGTATTGGGGTAATCCTTCTGAAGATAGTAAGATTGCGCCAGCAATGTTTCCATCTGGGGATCAGAACCAGAGGTTTTCAGGTAACGCTGAATATTGGCAACTGCCTTAGGGTAATCCTTGGCAGTATAAGCCATGGTCGCTTCAGACTTTAACATCTGATTTTTCATGGCCTGCGGCGTGCGGGGGGAGGCAATCAGCTTATCGTAAGCCGCTGTTGCCGCCGAAAGATTGCCTGCCTGTGTGGCCACAGCGGCACGCATCTGCGCAATGGTGTAATCTTCGTAATCTGTTTTGCCTTTTACGGCATCTGCAGCATTTACTGCATCCATCGCCTTGGCATAATTATGTGCTGCCAGAGCAGACTGCGCGGCTTCCAGTTCTGTCCCAACCTGTTGGCCGAGTTCATCTGCCGCATGTGCAACGGGCTGCATGACAATCCATGCTGTTGTTGCACACAAAAGGGTACGTAAAAAACGAGAAGCCATTCTCAAAAATCCTCACTTACCGTCTACGAACTGTTCCTGTCCGACGATTCCGAGTTTTGTAACGCCGAGGCGCTGTGCGTCGGCCATGACGTGGATGACGGT